>NZ_BAAHAF010000129.1:0-16468 GCF_054777815.1 Angustibacter speluncae
CCTCCGGCCCGTGGCAGGCCGCACCCGGCTCGACCGCCGGCCCGGCGGTGGTCGCCACCGAGGCGCGCTGGGGCGGCGCCTGGGCTGCCGGCTACGCCGACGGCCGGGTCGTCGTGCGGCCCCCCGCCCGGGCGCGGGAGCCGCTGCCCGAGCCGTCGTTCACGGCCGACGCGGGTGCAGCCGTCACCGCGATCGCGCTCGACGCGCACGAGGTGCTCGTCGGCACCGCGCACGGCCGGGTCTTCTCCTGGACGCTGGCCACGGGGGCGGTGGTCGAGCTGTCCGCGGGCCGCGTCGACGCGGTCGCGGTGCTGGCGGACCGTGCGGTCGTCGTACCCGACGCCGGCGGTACCCGGGTGCAGGACTACGCCGGCGCGACGATCGCCCGCGTCGACGACGTCGTGCGCACGGTCCCCACCGCCGACGGGGAGCACCTGCTCACCGAGCACCCCGACGGCACGCTCTGCGCGCGCGCCACCCGCACCGGCGGGGTGCTGCACCGGTGGTCGGTCGACCGCGTCGGGCCGGGACCCTACGCCCTGTCCCCCGGCGGTGACCTGCTCGCCGCGGTCGGTCCCGACCTGGCCGTGCGGGTGTGGACCGCGACCCGGTGCCTGCGCACCCTGCCCGCGCCGCGGGGCGCCGGCCCCACCGCGCTGGCGATCGGCGCCGCCGGCACGGGCCGGCCTGTGCTGCACCTCGGGTTCGCCGACGGCCTGCTCGCGAGCGTCGGGCTGCCGCACACCGACGCCCTGGCCCCCTGGCAGCTGCCGCACCCGGACCGCGCGACCGCACGCGACACGGCGCAGCGCCTGCTCGACCGCATCGACGACGCCGCACGGGCGAGCGACGCCGACGCGATCGCCGCCGGGCTGGCGACGCTGCGGGAGCTGCCGGACCAGCGCCGCGCCGCCCGCACGATGCGCAGGTTGCGGATGACGCACCCCGACCCGCGTCGGGTCCCGGTGGCGTTCGCGGCCCGCGCGGAGCAGCAGCGCCCGCCCGGCCCGGTGCCCACGACGGTGCTCACCGACGACGGCGACGCCTACGTGGTCCAGGACGCCGACGGCACGACGTCGCTGCACCGCAGCGACGGGTCGGGCGTCGTGGCGAGGCTGCCCGGGCGCCTGCTCGGCGCCGCCCGCGACCACGTGCTGTGCCTGGCCGACGACGGTGCGTCGGCGCTCGTCCTGGACGCCCGGCGCGGTGAGCGGGTGACCCGGCTGCCGCTGACCGGCGACCCGACGGTCGCGGTCCTGGCGGCGCGGGGCACCCGCCTGCTCGACGGCGCCGGGGTGCTGCTCGACGTCGCGACCGCCGCGGTGGTCGACCGGCTGGACCTGGTGCCCGGCGCACGCGTCGCGCTGTCGTACGACGGCGCGTCCGTCGCGTGGGGCGACGGCCCGGTGGCCGTCGTGCTGCACCCGGCGACGGGGCGGCGCCGTGAGCTGGTCGAGCCCGGCACCACCTCGCCGGTGACCGCCGTCCACCTCGACGAGGCCGGGGCGCTCGCGGTCGCGGTGCACGCCGACGGCGCGGTGCGGTCGTGGGACGTGCAGCGCAGCCAGGTGCTGGCACGCGTCGCCGGCACCCGCGACGGCTCCGCGCTGACCCGCACGCTCGCGCTGTCGGCCGACGGGCGCCTGGCGCTCGAGGCGGGCGTCCAGCTCACCCTCTGGGACCCCGGTACCGGCGCCAGGCACCGCGTCGGGGGTGGTGCCGCGAACGTGCACGCGTCGGCCGCGCTGTCGCTCACCCCGGACGGGCGCGTGGCGCTGACCCGCACCCCGGAGTCGCTGACGCTGTGGCACGTCGACCGCTCGTTCCTCGGTGCCGGTCCTCAGGACGACGCGTTCCGCGGGGACGACCGCGGCGACGACCTCGCGCACGCCGTGCCGCTGATCTGAGCCGAGCTCTGGGAACGCCTCAGCCGGAGAGCTTCTCGAGCCGAGCGCGCAGCGCCGACTCGCGGTGCGCGTTGCCGCGCAGCGCGACGTACCGCTCGCCGAAGGCCGCGAGCAGGGCGTCGTCGAGCCGGCGCACGGCGCCGGGCGGGTACCGGTACCCCATCCGCGCGGTGACGGCGTCACCGTCGACGTCGCGCAGCACGGCCCCGAGCTCGACGAGGGAGTCGATACCGAGCTCGAGCAGCAGGCCCGAGATCCAGGCGTAGTGGTCGGTGCGGGACCAGCCGGCCTCGGCGTACTGCCCGGCCAGGAACGCAGCGAGCTCGCGGGCGCTGATGCGCGGGTCGTCGTCGACCGGGGCGGGCGCCTGCCCCGTCATGCCCGCCTGCAGCCGGTCGCGGATCATCGAGAACTCGCGGTCGGCCAGCTCGAGCAGCCCTGCGGCGAGCGTGAACCGTCGGTCGAGATCGGGCACGTGCTCGTCGGGGATCGTGCCCTTGTAGCGGATGTCGTGCTCGAACTCGGCCCACGCGTGCTGCAGCACGGTGCGCACCTGCACCTGCGCCTGCCGGCCCCGCAGGACCGCCAGCGCGGGCTGGCTCTCCCGCGCGGGGTCGAGGCGCACGAGCAGGTGGCGGCTGGCGTACCCGAAGCGACCCTCGCTGGCGGTCTCGCGTCCCATGTCGCGGTCGTCGAGCACGACCACCTGGTCGCCGAGCAGGTCGACCACGGCGTCGACGTCGCTGTGCACGTAGGTGATCACGCGCAGCCCGATCACGTCGGTGATCTGGGTGAGCGGGTCGTCGAAGGCGGGCACGCCGTCGACCGTGCGGGCGGCCTTGCCCGCGAACGAGGCGACCGACTTCGCCCGGCCCGTGACCGTCAGGTAGTTGATGCCCGCGTCGTCGAGGACGGCCGTCACGAGCCCGACCCACTGCTCCGCCGCGTCGGCCAGCACGGGCTGCAGCTCGGTGTACGCGCGGACCGCGTCGCGCACGACCTCGGTGTGGTCGGGGGGCGACCGACGTGCCCGCGGCGACGGCACGAGTCCCTCGGGCAGCGCGGGCGTCACGATGAACCCGGTCTCGCCGTCGCCGTAGGTGGTGGTGTCCTGCGGCCGGCGCTCGGCGAACAGCGCCACGTAGGCCGCGACGACGGCGTCGACCTGGTCCTCGACCTCGCGCAGCCCGCTCTTGCGGGACGCGGTCGTGGCCGCGAGCCGCAGTGCGGCCCAGGCACCGTCGTCGTCACCGAGGTGCAGGGCCGGCTCAGCGGCCGACAGCCCCTCGAGGTGCGTCATCAGGGTGAGCAGCTCCGAGCGCAGGCCCTCGAGGGTGCGTCCCGGCTTGTTCTTGTACTTGAGCGTGCGACCGAGGCGGAACAGCGCGACGGTCGCCGGGTGCGGGTAGACCTCGATGCCGCGGCGCCGGCGGCGCGAGCGCGGGTTGATGTCGAGACCGAGCCGCGCGCACAGCCGGGCGCCGCGCGTGGTGCCGTCGCGGAACTCGGGCTTGCCCGTGTTCGACGGGTGCGCCCCGGCGTCGAAGCGCGCGAAGTCGGCGTTCAGCGCGGCCTCGGCCGGACGGTTGCCGGTGCTGTTGGTGACGACGAGCGGCGCGTCGACGGCCACCAGGCACGGACCCGTCGTGTACGGCGCCAGCGCCTCGACCACCTGGTCGTCGGTGCGCACGGTCGAGACGTGGACGAGCGCACCGTCCCGGTCGAGGACCGCCAGGCCGGTCGGGTTGCGCTCGCCCCACGCGAGGTCGATGCCGACGAAGTGCATCCGGACAGCCTGCCGCACACGACGCCGTCAGCCGCGGGGCGCGCCCGGACGGTTGCCTAGGCTGGGTCCCACCGATCCCCACCCGGAGGTGCCGTGCCCGACCACGTCCCGGCCGACGTCGACCTCGCCGCCGTCGACGCCGCCCTCGCTCCCCTGCTCGCCTCCGTGCGCGCGGTGGGTGCCGACCACCCCGGTGTGACCGTGCTGAAGGGCCAGGCGAGCGACGGGGTCGTGGGCGGGCAGGTCCGGCACGTCGGGGCCGAGCGTGGCTGGGGACGCCCCGGCGACGCCTTCGACGCCCTGCCCGGCCTGCGCGCCGCGCTGCCCGGCGACACGGGGATCTCCGTCGAGCTGCAGACCACCCCGCACGGGTGGTGGCACCTCACCGCCTGCTGGTCGCCCGCCCTCAGCACCTTCACCGGCATCTCTCGGTCCGTGCGCCCCCTCACCGAACCGGAGCTGCCGCAACCGCTCCCGCCGCTGGCGGTCGACCGCGCCGCCCTGGCGTCCCGGTGGGCCGAGGTGCGCCACCGCCACCGCGTGGGGGCGCCTGCCGACCCGGCGGCCGTCGCCGCCGCCGAGCGCGAGCTCGGGCTCGCGCTGCCCGAGCCGGTGCGTGCCCTGCTCGAGCTGACCGACGGCGCCCCACTCGACCTCGACGCGCCCGGCGACGACGGTGACGAGCCGCGCGGCGGTCTGCTCGGCTGGTGGGAGCCGCTGTCGCTCGCCGAGATCGTGACCGCGTGGCGGCAGGACCGCGCCTTCGGCACCGACCCGCTCACGCCCTACGACGAGGTGCCGCTGCACCCGCCGGGCGTCCTCGTCCCGGCTCCCTCGCACCCGGCGCGGATCCCGTTCGCCCGCGACGGCGGCGGCAACCTGCTCGCCCTCGACCTGGTGCCCGGTCCGCACGGCCGGGTCGGCCAGGTCGTCGAGCACGGGTCCGACTACTCCTCCGGCCCGGAGCTGGCGGCGTGGTCGTTCGACGACCTGGTCGCACGGCGCCGGGCCGAGGTGCCACCCCGGCCCCGTCGCGTCACGATCGACCTGCGGCGCACCGGCGGCGGCACCGTGACCGCCGACCAGCTCGACCCGCAGGCGCTCGGCGCAGGCGTGTTCGGCCTCGACCACCTCGACACCCGCGTGCTCGCGGCGGCGCCGCGGCTCGCCGACCTCGTCCTGCGCGGGCGCCACCTCGACCTCGGCGGGTTGCGGGCGCTGCCGCTGGTGCGGCTGCGCCTGTTCGACGCCGACGTGCTCGACCTGTCGCCCCTGGCCGGCCACCCGACGCTGCGCGCCGTCGAGGTGGGGCCGGCGACGGGTCGGGTCGTGGGCGCCGAGTCGCTCGCCACGCTGCCCGCGCTCGTGCGGCTCGGCCTCCCCGACGTGGTGTGGCCGGAGGTGGCGTCGGCGCTGCGGGACCACCCGACCCTGGCCCGGGCCGACTTCGCCGACGACGCGCCGTTCGCGCACACCCTGGGGCTCGCGGCGGCCTTCGACCGCCCGGGCGACGTGCTCGCCGAGTCGACGCTGGTGCGGTCGTCCGGCTGACGGCTACTCGAACCGCGACGGGTCGCCTGCCCCCACGCGGACGACCTCCGGTGCGCCGGAGGAGAAGTCGACGACCGTGGTCGGCTGGGTGCCGCACTCGCCCGAGTCGACGACGACGTCGAGCACCGCGTCGAGCTCGTCCTTGACGAGCCAGCCCTCGGTCATCGGCTGCTCCTCGTCCGGCAGGATCAGCGTGCTCGACAGCATCGGCTCCCCGAGCTCGTCGAGCAGCGCCCGCACCACCCGGTGGTCGGGGATGCGGACGCCGACCGTCTTCTTCTTCGGGTGCAGCAGCCGCTTCGGCACCTCGGCCGTGGCCGGGAGGATGAAGGTGTACGAGCCGGGCGTGGCCGCCTTCACGGCGCGGAACACCGCGTTGTCGATGTGCACGAGCTGCCCGAGCTGGGCGAAGTCGCGGCACAGCAACGTGAAGTGGTGCTTGTCGTCGAGCCGGCGGATGGCCACGATGCGGTCGCGCCCGGCCTGGTTGCCGAGCGCGCACCCCAGCGCGTAGCCGGAGTCGGTGGGGTAGGCGATGAGCCCGCCGTCGCGGACCGTCTGCACCGCCTGCCCGATGAGCCGCGGCTGCGGGTCGTCGGGGTGCACGTCGAGGTAGCGGGCCATCAGTCCTCCTGGGTGGGGGCGTCGTCGGTGCGGACGACCTCGATGCGGGTGCGCAGGGTGTGCGAGGTGCCCGGCGCGAGCGTCACGGCCCGCTCCCCCACGGCCGCCGCCTCGACGCACACGAACTGGCGCCACTCGCCCGCCGCCAGGTCGGTCAGCGCCTCGCCCTTGCCCTCGCCCGGGTTCCACACCACGGTGCGACCCCCGCCGTCCTGGCCGATCGTGAGGGTGCGGCCGAGCACGGGGTCGTCGACGCGCACCGGCCGGTCGCAGTCGTAGACCCGGTCGACCTCGCCCCGCACCTCGAGCGGACGACCCTCGGCGGCACGCCGGGCGGGACCGCCGTCGGCGGTCTTGTCGAGGTACGGCGCGTCCTCGAGGCCCTGCAGCCGGACGCGGGCGACGTCGCCGACCCGCAGGTAGGTGTGCAGCGCGAGCTCGACCTCGGCGACGGCGGCGCCGGCGTTCGTCACCGTGAGCGCGATGTCGAGCGCCTCGCCGAACGAGGCCTCCAGGCGTGCGTCCAGCACACCTCGGTCAGGGTCGAAACCGTCGACGCCGGAGGCCGTCTCGTGGTCGAGCAGGTAGGCGAGCTCGACCGAGCCGTCGCGCGTCGTGAGGTGCTCGCGCGTCCACCGCGCCTGCCGGGCGTACCCGTGCGCCGGGCGCAGGGCGCCGTCCGGGCCGTTCGCGAACCAGGGCAGCACGACCGGGACGCCCATGTGGGCCGGGTGCACGTCGGGCAGGCGGCTGCCGGCGAACAGGACGGGGTCGTGCCCCGGCGGCTGCCAGCGCAGCACCTGCGCACCGAGGCCGCGCGTCTCGTGCACGGTGCCGTCGTCGAGGTGGCCGCTGGTGGTGCTCACGCGCCGAGCGTAGTGCGGCGTCCTGTCCAGCGGAGCCAGGCGATGCCGAGCAGCGGCAGCACCAGCGGGACGTAGCCGTAGCCGCTGCCGAACCCCGACCAGACGGTCGCCTCCGGGAAGTCGGCCGCGTCGACCAGCGTGAGCGTGCCGACCGTCAGCACGCCGACGAGCTCGACCAGCACCGCAGCCCAGGCGACCCGCCGCGCACCGGGGGTCGAGCGCGCCAGGGAGACCGTCGCGACCACGTAGACCACGGCGGCGAAGGCCGACAGCAGGTACGCGAGCGGCGCCTCGCCGAGCTTGGTGGCCAGCTGGTAGCCGGCCCGCGCCGTGGCCGAGATCGCGAACACCCCGTAGACGGCGACGAGCAGGCGTCCCGGGCCCCTCGACGTCGGCTCAGCCACGACCGGCCCAGATCTGCACGAGCCGCAGGACGAGCACGACCTCGGTGAACGCCGCGATCGCGAACACCCCGTTGCCCCAGCGGCTGCGGTCGGCGATGCCCCAGCCGACACCCAGCACGAGCACCGCCAGGGCGGTCAGGTGGTAGCCGACGAAGGTGATCGCGTCGACGTCGCGCTCGGTCGTGGCGAGCAGCACCACGCCCGCGACGGTCTGCAGCAGCAGCGCCCCCTCGAGCACGGCGGCGGCGACCAGCTGCCCCGTGCTGGGTCGCACCCCGCGCACGGCCGCGACCATCGACCACAACGCCAGACCGGACGCCGCGACCACGAGCACGACGGCGACGGGGGTGAGCACGGACGCGAGTCTACGAATACCGTTCCGGGCATGGACCACGACCTCGTGCTGGTGCGCCACGGCCGCACCGAGTGGGCGCACACCGGCCGGCACACCGGACGCACCGACGTCCCCCTCGACGAGGTCGGCGAGCGGCAGGGAGCCGGCATCGCGGCCCTGCTCGAGGGACGCCGGTTCGTCGCCGTGGTGAGCAGCCCGCTCCAGCGCGCCCGGCGGACGGCCGAGCTGGCCGGGCTCGAGGTCACCGCGCTCGACGACGACCTGCAGGAGTGGGACTACGGCGGCTACGAGGGGCTCACCACGGCGCAGATCCGGGAGCGCACCGGCACGCCCTGGACGGTCTTCGCCGACGGCGTCGTCCCCGGCGACACCCCGGGCGAGACCCTCGAGGACGTGGCGGCCCGGTGCCGGCGGGTGCTCGACCGGGTCACGCCGCTGCTGGAGGAGGGCGACGTGGCCGTGGTCGCGCACGGCCACCTGCTCCGCGTGCTCGCCACCACCTACCTCGGGCTGGCGCCGTCCGCCGGGGCGCACCTCGAGCTCGACGCCGGGTCGGTCTGCGAGCTGAACGAGCACCACGACGTGCCCACGATCCAGCGCTGGAACCTCACGCCCGAGGTGTCGCCCGGCTGAGGTCGAGGCCGGGCAGCCCGTCGATCGACGCCGCGTTCTTCTCGGCCAGGTAGCGCTCGTAGTACGCGTCGTCGCGACGTTCCTGGTGCCGGTCGAGCAGGTCGCGGTCGCCGACGAAGTCCATCAGCGGCACCGAGTAGCCGCACGAGTCGGCGATGCGGTCGCAGCGCACCACGACGACGGCCCGCTGACCGCGCTCGCGCTGCTTCGGGAACAGCGCCCGCAGCGGGGCGAACTCCGGGTCGCCCACCTGCACCACCCGTCCCGTGCCCTGCAGCCGCACGATCTTGGGCGGCCCCTCGAAGGCGTTGAACATCAACGTGATCCGGCCGTTCTGGCGCAGGTGCGCGATCGTCTCGACGCCGCTCCCCACGTAGTCGAGGTAGGCGACCGTCGTGGGGTCGACCACCGCGAAGGTGCCTGCCATGCCCTTGGGCGAGGCGTTGACGTGACCGCCGTGCGAGGGCGCGGTGGCGACCACGAACAACGGCTGGGCGAGGAGCCAGTCGCGCAGCCGGTCGTCGATCACCTCGTACACCGAGCCCACGCGGGTCAGCCCTCCCCGACGACGAGGACGAGGTCGCCGCCCTCGACCTGCTGCACGCTCGACAGCGCGAGCCGGGTGACGGTGCCCGCGACCGGCGTCGTGATCGAGGCCTCCATCTTCATCGCCTCGATGGTCGCGACGGTCTGGCCGGCCTCGACGGCGTCGCCCTCGGCGACCTGCACCGACACGACGCCGGCGAACGGCGCCGGCACCTGGCCCGGCACCGACGGGTCGGCCTTCTCGGCGGCCTTGACGTCGACCTGCACCGAGCGGTCGCGCACCTGCACCGGGCGCAGCTGGCCGTTGAGCGTGCACAGCACCGACCGCATCCCCCGCTCGTCGGCGTCGCCGACCGCCTCGACGCCGACCAGGAGCTTGACGCCCCTGCCCAGGTCGACGACGTGCTCCTCGCCCTGCTGCAGGCCGTAGAGGTAGTCGCGGGTGTCGATGACGGAGACGTCGCCGTACTGGTCGCGCACCTTCTCGAGCTCGGCGGTCGGGCCGGGGAACAGCAGCCGGTTCAGCGCCGCCCGCCGCACCGGGCCGCTGTCGTCGAGCGCGGCGCGCTCGGACTCCGGCACCTCCTCGACGCGCGGCTTCACCGTCCGGCCCGCGAGGGCCTTGGTGCGGAACGGCTCCGGCCACCCACCGGGCGGGTCGCCGAGCTCGCCGCCGAGGAAGCCGATCACCGAGTCCGGGATGTCGAAGTCCTTCGGGTTCTCGGCGAACTCGGCGGGGTCGGCACCGGCCGCGACCAGGTGCAGGGCGAGGTCGCCCACCACCTTCGACGACGGCGTCACCTTCACCAGGCGGCCGAGCAGCCGGTCGGCGGCCGCGTACGTCGCCTCGATCTGCTCGAACTTCTCCCCGAGCCCGAGCGCGATCGCCTGCTGGCGCAGGTTCGACAGCTGCCCGCCCGGGATCTCGTGGTCGTAGACGCGGCCGGTGGGCGCGGTCAGCCCGGACTCGAACGGCGCGTAGGCGCGGCGCACGGCCTCCCAGTACGGCTCGAGGTCCATCACGGCCCGCAGCGACAGGCCGGTGTCGCGCTCGGTGTGGGCGAGCGCCGCGACCAGCGCGGACTCCGGCGGCTGCGACGTCGTCCCGGCCATCGAGGCGCTGGCGACGTCGACCGCGTCGACCCCGGAGTCGACCGCCGCGAGCAGCGTCGCGAGCTGCCCACCGGCGGTGTCGTGCGTGTGCAGGTGCACGGGCAGGTCGAAGCGCTCGCGCAGCGCCGTGACGAGGCGGCGTGCGGCCTGGGGCCGCAGGAGCCCGGCCATGTCCTTGATCGCGAGCACGTGCGCGCCGGTGCCGACGATCTGCTCGGCGAGCCGCAGGTAGTAGTCGAGCGTGTAGAGGTCCTCCCCCGGGTCGCTCAGGTCACCGGTGTAGCAGAGCGCCACCTCGGCGACGGTCGTCCCGGTCTCGAGCACCGCCTCGACCGCCGGCCGCATCTGCTCGACGTCGTTGAGCGCGTCGAAGATGCGGAACACGTCGATGCCGGTGGCCGCGGCCTCGGCGACGAAGGCGCTGGTGACCTCGGTGGGGTACGGCGTGTACCCCACCGTGTTGCGGCCGCGCAGCAGCATCTGCAGGGCGAGGTTCGGCATCGCCTCGCGCAGGCGCGCGAGCCGGTCCCACGGGTCCTCGCCGAGGAAGCGCAGGGCGACGTCGTAGGTGGCGCCTCCCCAGCACTCGACGCTCCACAGCTGCGGGGTGAGCCGCGCGACCGTCGGGCCGGCGGCCAGCAGGTCGCGCGAGCGCACCCGGGTGGCGAGCAGCGACTGGTGGGCGTCGCGGAACGTCGTGTCGGTGACCGCGACCGCGGTCTGCGCGCGCAGGGCGGCGGCGAAGCCCTTCGGCCCCAGCGCCACCAGCTGCTGGCGGGTACCGTCCGGCGGGGGCGCGGCGAGGTCGGTGGGCGGCAGCTTCTCGGCCGGGTCGACGTGGACGGTCCGCTCGCCGTGCGGCTTGTTGACCGTGACGTCGGCCAGCCAGCGCAGGATCTTCGTGCCTCGGTCGGCACCGACGCGCGCCGCCAGCAGGTGCGGGCGCTCGTCGATGAACGAGGTCGCGAGATCGCCTGCGGCGAAGGCGTCCTCGGCCAGGACGGCCTGCAGGAACGGGATGTTGGTGTGGACGCCGCGGATGCGGAACTCGGCCAGCGCCCGCGAGGCCCGTCGCACCGCCATCGGGAAGTCGCGCCCCCGGCAGGTGAGCTTCACCAGCATCGAGTCGAAGTGCGCGCTGATCTCGGCGCCGGTGGCGGCGGTGCCGCCGTCGAGCCGGACGCCCGCGCCGCCCGCAGACCGGTAGGCGGTGATCTGCCCGGTGTCGGGACGGAACCCGTTCGAGGGGTCCTCGGTGGTGATGCGGCACTGCAGCGCTGCGCCGTTGACGCGGATGACGTCCTGGGAGAGCCCGAGGTCGGCGAGCGTCTCGCCGGACGCGATGCGCAGCTGCGAGGCGACCAGGTCGACGTCGGTGACCTCCTCGGTGACCGTGTGCTCGACCTGGATGCGCGGGTTCATCTCGATGAACACGTGCTGGCCGGCGCGCTCGCCCTCGGTCTCGACGAGGAACTCGACGGTGCCCGCGTTCACGTAGCCGAGCGTCCGGGCGAAGGCCACGGCGTCGCGGCAGAGCGCGTCGCGCAGCGCGGGGTCGAGGTTCGGGGCCGGCGCGATCTCGACGACCTTCTGGTGCCGGCGCTGCACCGAGCAGTCGCGCTCGTACAGGTGGACGGTCTCGCCCGTCGCGTCGGCGAGCACCTGCACCTCGACGTGCCGCGGGCGCGCGACCGCCTGCTCCAGGAAGACCGTGGGGTCGCCGAACGCGCTGTCGGCCTCGCGCATGGCCGTCTCGAGCGACTCGCGCAGCGCCTCGGGCCGCTCGACCCGGCGCATGCCGCGACCCCCGCCGCCGGCGACTGCCTTGACGAAGATCGGGAAGCCGACGTCCTCGGCCGCCGCGAGCAGCTCGTCGACGTCGGACGACGGCGCCGACGAGCGCAGCACCGGGATGCCGGCCTCGCGCGCGGCGGCCAGCGCCCGCACCTTGTTGCCGGCCAGGCTCAGCACCTGCGGCGGCGGCCCGACGAAGGCGATGCCCGCCGCCTCGCACGCCTCGGCCAGCCGCGGGTTCTCGGACAGGAAGCCGTACCCCGGGTAGACGGCGTCGGCACCGCACTCGCGGGCCACGCGGACGATCTCGTCGACGTCGAGGTAGGCGCGCACCGGGTGCCCGCGCTCGCCGATGAGGTACGACTCGTCGGCCTTGATCCGGTGGACGGCGTTGCGGTCCTCGTACGGGAACACCGCGACCGTGCGCGCCCCGAGCTCGACCGCGGCCCGGAAGGCGCGGACGGCGATCTCGCCGCGGTTGGCGACCAGCACCTTGGAGAACATGGCGGGAGCCTACCGACGTGTCCGAGGGACGGGACGCGCGTCCCGCGATCCGGTCGCGCCGCACGGCGCGCGGTGCCGCGGCCCCGGTCGTAGCGTGGTGCCGTGCCCAGGACCGTCGCCACGAACACCCCCGTCGAGCTCGCCGAGCTGCTCGACTTCGTCCGCCCGCGCCACCACTTCGTGCTCGTCACCTACCGCCGGGACGGCGCCGCTCAGGCCTCTCCCGTCACCGGTGGGGTCGACGAGCAGGGTCGGCTGGTCGTCTCGACCTACCCCGAGCGCGCGAAGGCCGCCAACGTGCGCCGTACGGGCACCGCCTCGGTGCTCGCGCTGTCGGACGACTTCGGCGACGCGTGGGTGCAGGTCGACGGCGACGCCGAGGTGCTCGACATGCCCGAGGCCGAGGACGCGCTGGTCGACTACTTCCGCTGCATCAGCGGAGAGCACCCCGACTGGGACGAGTACCGGCAGGCGATGCGCGACCAGGGCAAGAGCCTGATCCGCGTCACGCCGACCCGCTGGGGGCCGATCGCCACCGGCGGGTTCCCCGCGCGCCTCGCCGACGGCTGACCGAGGGCTGCGGGACCCGGGCGCTCAGCGCTGCGGGTGGTCCGGCGTCGCGGGGTCGGTCGGCCGGCGCTGCGTACGGCGGTGCTCCTCGGCCAGCTTGTCGGTGGCGCCCTTGGCGGCCGACTGCGCCTTGTCGACCTGCGCGGCGTACTTGCCCTTGGTCTTCCGGTCGAGCGCGTCGCCCGCCTTGTCGACCACGCCGTCGACCTTGTGGCCGTGCTCGGCGGCGAGCTTGCCCGCCTGCTCCTTCGCGTCCTCCAGCGCCTTCCTGGCCTTGTCGGCGAAGCCCATGGCGTCCCTCCCGGGATCGGTCGTCGTGCGCGGACCGTCCTACCGTGCCACCCGCGCCGCCCGGCGGCGACAGCGGCCGACCGGTGGCCGCGGAGTTCAGTGCGGGGTCAGGGCAGCTCCCAGGTGTGCACCGGCTCGTTCGAGTGCATCCCGTCGACGTAGATCTCGAGCATCTTCGCCAGGGCCGTCGGGCGGTCCATGCCCTTGTCCTGCAGCCGCTCGACCGCGTGGGTCTGCCACCACGCGCCGTTGCGGCCGGTCTTGGCGCGGCCCTCGATCACCCCGAGGTACCGCTCGCGCACCGGGGCGGCGACGCCCCAGGCCTCCAGGCCGTCGTTCGCGACCGGCAGCAGGCGGCGCAGCACCAGCTCGTCGGCGGTGACCTCGCCCAGGCTCGGCCAGTACACGGTGGCGTCGAGACCCTTGCGCGCGCAGGCCAGGAAGTTCTGCTCGGCCGTGTGGAAGCCGAGCTTGCTCCAGACCGGGCGCTCCATCTCGGCGAGCACCTTGACGCAGCCGTAGTAGAAGGCCGCGTTGGCCATGATGTCGACCACGGTGGGACCCGCCGGCAGCACCCGGTTCTCGACCCGCAGGTGCGCCCGCCCGTCGACCACGTCGTAGATTGGTCGGTTCCAGCGGTAGACCGTGCCGTTGTGCAGGCGCAGCTCCTGCAGCCGTGGGGCGCGTCCCTGCTCGAGCACCGCCACCGGGTCCTCGTCCGTCAGCTCGGGCAGCAGCGAGGGGAAGTAGCGGACGTTCTCCTCGAACAGGTCGAAGATCGACGTGATCCACCGCTCGCCGAAGAACACCCGCGGCCGCACGCCCTGGTTCTTCAGCTCCATCGGACGCGTGTCGGTGGCCTGCAGGAACAGCTCGATGCGGGTCTCGTCCCACAGCCGGCGGCCGAAGAAGAACGGCGAGTTGGCGGCGAGCGCGACCTGGGGCGCCACCAGCACCTGGGCGGCGTTCCAGTGCGCGGCGAACGCCTGCGGCGCGACCTGCAGGTGCAGCTGCACCGAGGTGCACGCCGACTCGGGCGCGATGGTGTCGGAGTAGACGGCAAGACGCTCGGGCGAGGACCCCGACCCGAGGATGTCGATGAACAGGTCCTCGCCGCGGCTGGTGAAGATCTGGTCGTTGAGCGCCGAGTACCGCGCGGACGGGCTCATCCACGCGCCGGTGAAGTGCTCGGGCATGACTGTGGGCAGGATGCCGACCATGACGATCTGCGCGTCGAGGTCGCCGGCCTTGCCGGCCGCCGCGTTGAGCGTCTGCCGCAGGATCTGCTCGAGCTCGAGCGCCGACGAGCCCGGCAGCGGCCGCGGCGGGACGTTGAGCTCGATGTTGTAGGCGCCGATCTCGGTCTGGTAGCTCGCGTCGGCGATGTGGTCGAGCACCTGGGCGTTCTTCATCGTCGGCCGGAAGTCGTCGCCGACCAGGTTGAGCTCGACCTCGAGGCCGGTGAGGGCGCGGCCCGACTCGAAGGCGCCGGTCGCGAGCATCCGCTCGAACACGTCGAGGCAGAGCTGCACCTTCTCGCGGTACCGCTGCCGGTGCTCGCGCGTGTAGGTGGTGCCGCTCACCTCGTCGCCCACGGCGTGAGCCAACCACACCCGCCGCCACGCCGCACACGTCCCGCCGGATGTCGGACTCCGTTCCTACCGTGGACCCATGCGCCTGCTGCACACCTCCGACTGGCACCTGGGCCGGTCGTTCCACGGTGTCGACCTGCTCGGCGCCCAGGCCGCGTTCCTCGACCACCTGGTCGCCACGGTCCGCTCCGAGCGGGTCGACGCGGTGGTGGTCGCCGGCGACGTGCACGACCGTGCGCTGCCGCCGGTCGACGCCGTCCGGCTGCTCGACGACGCCCTCGACCGGCTCCTCGACGCCGGCGCCCGGGTCGTGGTGTCGAGCGGCAACCACGACTCCCCGCAGCGCCTCGGCTTCGGTGCCCGCCGCGCCGAGGCGGCCGGCCTGCACCTGCGCACCGACCCGGCCGACGCGCACCGCCCGGTGCTGCTGCCCGACGCCCACGGCGAGGTCGCCGTCTACGCCCTGCCCTACCTCGAGCCCGCCCTGGTCGCGCAGGGTCTCGGCACGCGCCCGACCCACCCCCAGGTGGTCGGGGCGGCGCTGGCGCGGGTGCGGGCCGACCTGGCGGCGCGGCCGGGTGCGCGCAGCGTCGTGGCGGCGCACGCCTTCGTCTCCGGCGCGGCGCCGAGCGACAGCGAGCGCGACATCCGGGTCGGCGGCGTCGGGGTCGTCTCGCGCACCCTGTTCGACGACTTCTCCTACGCGGCGCTGGGGCACCTGCACGGGCCGCAGCGGCTCGCGCGCACGGTGCGGTACAGCGGCTCCCCGCTGCCGTACTCGTTCTCGGAGGCCGGTCAGACCAAGGGATCGCTGCTGGTGCACCTCGGCGCCGACGGCGTCGAGGAGGTCGAGACCGTGCCGGCGCCGGTGCACCGCCCGCTGGTCGTGCTGCGCGGGCGGCTGGCCGACCTGCTCGCCGACCCCGGGCTCGTCCACGCCGAGCAGGCGTTCTGCCAGGTGGTGCTCACCGACGCGCAGCGACCGTCCGCCCCGATGGAGCGGCTGCGCACCCGGTTCCCCCACACCGTGCACCTGGCGTTCGAGCCCGAGGGCGCGGTGCGCGACCGGCGCTCGTACACCGAGCGGGTGCAGGGCCTCGACGACGAGCAGGTCTGCTGCTCGTTCCTCACCGACGTCCGCGGCCGCGACGCCGACGACGCCGAGCGCACGCTGCTGCGCCAGGCGCTCGAGCACGTGCGGCACGAGGAGGTGCGGGCATGAGGCTGCACCGGGTCCGCGTCCAGGCGTTCGGGCCGTTCGCCGGGTCCGTCGAGGTCGACCTCGACGCCCTGTCGGCGCACGGCCTGTTCCTGCTGCACGGCCCCACCGGCGCCGGCAAGACCAGCCTGCTCGACGCCGTCTGCTTCGCCCTCTACGGCGCGGTGCCGGGTGCGCGCGCCGGGCTGCGCGGCACCGCCCTGCGCAGCGACCACGCGGCCACCGGCGTGGCACCCGTCGTCGAGGTCGAGCTCACCGTGCGCGGTCGCCGGCTCGAGGTGGTGCGCTCCCCCGCCTGGGAGCGGCCCAAGGCGCGGGGCACCGGCACCACGACCGAGCAGGCGTCGGTGCGGGTGCGCGAGCTGGTCGGCTCCGCGTGGGTGCCGCTCGCGTCGCGGCTCGACGAGGCGGGCCTGCTGCTGTCGTCGCTGCTCGGCATGGACGTGCGGCAGTTCACCAGCGTGGTCCTGCTCCCCCAGGGCGACTTCGCCACGTTCCTGCGGGCCGGGCCCGACGACCGGCGCACCGTGCTGGAGCGGCTCTTCGGCACCGACCGGTTCGCGGCCGTCGAGCAGTGGCTCGCCGAGCAGCGCACCACCGCCGGGCGGGCGGTGCGCGCGGCGACCGCGCACCACGCCACCCTGCTGGCCCGGGCCGACGAGCGGGTGGCGGCCGTCCGCGACGCCGGCCCGGCCGTCACGGCCACCGCGGGC
>NZ_BAAHAF010000130.1:0-1670 GCF_054777815.1 Angustibacter speluncae
TACCCGGGCGTGCTCGGGGTCACCGGCGTGGGCGTCGACGGGTCGGTCGGCGACGAGCCGGCGACCGGGCCGCACGTGGCGCTCGCGGCCCCGGGCGACGACGTGGCGGGCGGCGCCACCGGCCGCCGCGACTGCGTCGTGCTCCCGCCCGGGTCGCCGCCGTCCTCGGAGTGGGCGGTCGGCCACGTCGCCGGGGCAGCGGCGCTGGTGCTGTCGGCGCACCCGTCGGCGTCGGCCGAGGAGGTGGCCTACCGGTTGCTGGCCTCCGCGCAGCGTCCACGGCAGTCCGAGCGCTCCGAGACCACCGGGTGGGGCCTGGTGCGGCCGTACGCTGCGATCACGCTGACGCTCGACCCCTCGCGCCCGGGACCGCCGTTCCCCGGCGGGACGGGGGTCGCCGCCGGCGGCGAGGTGCGCACCATCGAGGCCGCCCGCACCTCGCCGGACCCGGCGGCGCCGGCCCGGCGCGCGGTGGTGTGGTGGGGGCTGCTCGGGCTCGCCGCACTGGGCGTGCTGGTGCTGCTGACGCGGTGGAACCGGTTGTCGGAGCAGCGTTCCCAGGAGGCCGGGCGTGACTGACGACGAGGCGCGCCGTCCCCGTCGCCGGCACCGTCGCGTCGTGCGGCCGGGCACCGGACCCACGGAGCGGGCCGAGCCGGAGCAGCCCGCCGCGCCGTCCCGGGCGGCGGACGACGGCGACGTCGGCTGGGAGCGGCCGGACGAGACCGAGGGCTCCGGGCGCGACGACGACTGGTACCGACGCGAACGCCCGCCGCACTGGTGAGCGGCGGGCGTCCGGGTGGGGTGGGTCGTCAGACCGTCGTGTCGGGCGGCAGGTGCGCCGCGGTGCCGGACGAGCCGCCGGCGGCGAGCAGGTCGCGGATCTCCTTGAGCAGCTGCACGTCCTCCGGCGGGGCCGCGTCGTCCTCCTTCTTCGCGTAGCGCCGCTTGGCGGCCTCGTACGGGGTGACGATGAAGAAGTAGACGACCGCCGCGAGCAGCAGGAACGCGACCAGGGCGGTGAGGAACGGGCCGATCGTGGTCAGACCGCCCGGCGCCCACTCGTCGAAGTTCGGGGCGCCGCCGAGCTTGGCGATCAGCTCGATGATGATCGCGGTGAACGCGGTCACGAGGGTCGCGAACGCGGCGCCGACGATGAAGGCGACCGCGAGCTCGATGAGGTTGCCCCTCATGATGAAGTCCTTGAAACCCTTCACGGGTCCTCCCGAAGTCGTGGGGCGGGTGCTGGCGTCCCACAACGTAGACCCGTCGCGGCGCTCGCGGGAGGACGCGCGCGGGTCACGGCCCGAGCAGCACCGCCCGCAGCGGCTCGCCCGAGGTCGCGACCAGGTCGTCGGCGTCGGCGTCGTCGACCTGCACGAGCGCCTCGACGGCCGTGCGGTCGGACGGCACCGGCCCGAGCAGGCCGCCGTCGTCGCCCGCCGCCTCGACCAGGTCGACGAGCAGCACCGCGACACCCGTCGTCGCACCTGCTCCGGTGCCGGCCTGCGGTGCCGCGTGCAGCCGGAGCCGCTGACCGACCTCCAGCCACGGCGCGGCCTCCGGCACGAGCCGCACCGGGACCGCGACCTGCCCGGCGGGCAGCGCCGCGGCCGCTCCCGGACCGCGCAGCCGGACGTCGGTGAGCGGTTCGCCGCGGCGCACCGCCG
>NZ_BAAHAF010000131.1:0-9220 GCF_054777815.1 Angustibacter speluncae
GGCAGCGGGCCGGCGAGCAGCCGCGCCGCCGCCGGGGCGGGCACCGCCAGCACCACGCCGTCGACGTCGAGCCGGTCGCCCCGGCCCGCAGGACCGAGGTGCAGCGACCACCCACCGCCGCGCCGCTCGAGCGTCTGGACGCACGCACCGGTGCGGACCCGGCCACCCGCGGCACGGACCCGGGCGGCCACCGCGTCGGGGAGCCGTCCCACCCCGCCGCGGACGCCGGCGAAGACGGGACCGGACACCGCCGCCCCGGCGGCCGCCACCGCACGGGCTGCCTCGACGACCGAGCCGCCGTCGCGCACCGCAGGCCACAGCGCCGGCACGGTGGCCCGCAGCGACAGCGCCTCGGCGCGTCCGGCGTAGACGCCTCCGAGGAGCGGGTCGACGAGCCGCTCGACGACGGCCGGGCCGAGCCGGTCGGCGACGGCGGTCGCGACGTCGACGTCGTCGCCGACCGGAGCCGTCCGCTCGCCGCGGGCGCGCGCGACCTCGTCCGCGGTCAGCAGGCCGGCCAGGGCGTCCGGATCGGACGGGACGCCCATCAGCGTCCCGGACGGCATCGGGTGCAGCGCCCCGCGGGACCACACGGCCGCGCGCGCCGTCGCCGGGTGCACCAGGTCGTCGCCCAGCCCCACCTCGCGGACGAGGTCGACCGCCTCCGGACGACGGGCGAGCAGCGACTCGGCGCCCACGTCGACCCGGACGCCACCGACCTCGCCGAGGCGCAGCACGCCGCCGAGCCGGGCGGTCTGCTCGAGGACGACCACCGACGCACCGGCCGACGCCAGCCGCAGCGCCGCGACCAGCCCGCTGACGCCGCCGCCCACGACCGCCACGTCCGCGCTCGCTGCCACCTCCCGAGTCTGACCGAGGACGCCGGCCGGTCGGTCGCCGGGTCGTCACCGGGACGAGACCCGTTCGCGACCTGCGGCCGTCACGCTGGTCGGCGCCGGCAGGGAACCGGCGCCCGACCGACCACGTCGCAGGCGCAGCAGCCACCGGCCCGACCAACGGGGGGAACGCCATGACCACGAACCACCGACGTCGCGCGCGGCTGCGGGGCGGGGCGGCCGCCGCCGTCCTCGCCCTCGGCCTGCTCGCCGGGTGCTCGGCGGGGAGCGACACCGCCAGCGGCGGCGACGCCTCCGTCGAGGCGCCCGCGCAGGCACCCGACGAGGGCGGGGGTGCCGGCGGCTCCGCGGGCGGTGGGACGACCGAGGACTCCGACGGCGGCGCCGGTGACGCGGGCGAGGAGGTCGACGTCGCCGAGCGCAAGGTGACCCGCTCGCAGGTGACGGTCGAGGTCGAGGACCTCGCGGCGGCGGCCACCCGGGTGCGCGAGCTCGCCGCGGAGGCCGGCGGCGAGGTCGCCGACGAGTCGCTCAACCTGGACGAGGACGGGTTCTACGACCAGGGGTACTACGGGCAGGAGCAGTACGGCGGCTCCTACGGGTCGGACGACCCCGCGCTGCAGCAGCCCCGGGTGCAGGCCGGCCCCGGCGAGGCGGTGCTGGTGCTGCGGGTGCCGCCGGACGCGGCCGGCAGCACCGTCGACGCCGCCGCCGGGCTCGGCGAGGAGCAGGGCCGGTGGACCTCGAGCACGAGCGTCGAGACCACGCTGGTGGACCTGGAGACCCGGATCGAGTCGCAGACCCGCGCCGTCGAGCAGGCCCAGGCGCTGCTGGCCCGGGCGCAGGACCTCGACGACGTCGTGATGCTCGAGAACGAGGTGAACCGGCGCACCGCCGACCTGGAGTCGCTCGAGGCGCGTCGCGCCTCGGTGCAGGAGCAGGTGGACCGCGCCACCGTCACCGTGGTGCTGCGGCTCCCGGGGGGTGCCCCGCCCGAGGACCGGGCCGGGTTCCTCGGCGGTCTCGAGGCCGGGTGGGACGCCCTGGTGAGCAGCGGCGCCGTGCTGCTCGTCGTCGTCGGCGCGCTGCTGCCGTGGGCGGTCCTGGCCGCGCTGGTCGGCGTCCCGCTGTGGTGGTGGCTGCGTCGCCGCCGGGCCCGGCGTCCCGCGCGACCGGTCGGGCCGTTCGGCCCGTCGGGCTTCGGCCCGCCCGGTCCGCCCCCCGGTGCGCCGGCGGGTCCCCCGGCGGCGCCCCCGGCGGAGGGCGCCTGAGCGTCAGTCGCCGACCGGCACCGCGTGCACCAGCTCGACGACGCGGGTGAGCACGTCCGGGTCGGTGGTCGGCAGCACGCCGTGCCCGAGGTTCGCCACGTGCCCGGGTGCGGCGCGTCCGGCCTCGAGCATCGCCCGCACCCGCTCCTCGACCACCGGCCACGGGGCGAACAGGACGGCCGGGTCGAGGTTGCCCTGCACCGAGCGGTCGGGACCGATGCGGCGCGAGGCGACGTCGAGCGGCACCCGGAAGTCGACGCCGACCACGTCGGCGCCCGCCTCCCCCATCGCCGCCAGCAGCTCGCCGGTGCCGACGCCGAAGTGGATGCGCGGCACGCCGAGGTCGGCGACGGCGGCGAGCACGGCGGCCGAGTGCGGCATGACGTACCGGCGGTAGTCGGCCTCGGGCAGCGACCCCACCCAGGAGTCGAACAGCTGCACCGCCGAGGCCCCGGCCTCGACCTGGGTGCGCAGGAAGGTGGTGGTGGTGTCGACCAGGCGCCGCATCAGCTCGTCCCAGAGCCCGGGGTCGCCGTACATCAGGGCCTTGGTCGCCTCGTGGTTCTTGCTCGGGCCGCCCTCGACCAGGTAGCTCGCCAGCGTGTACGGCGCCCCGGCGAAGCCGATCAGCGGCGTGCTCCCCAGCTCGCCGACCAGCTGCCGCACCGCGGTCGCGACAGGGTCGAGCTGCGCAGGGTCGAGCGCCGGCAGGGCCTCGACGTCGGCGGCGGTGCGCACCGGCGCCCCCATCACCGGACCGGTGCCGGGCACGATGTCGACGTCGACCCCGGCGGCGTGCAGCGGCACCACGATGTCGGAGTAGAGGACGGCCGCGTCGACCCCGTGCCGGCGCACCGGCTGCAGCGTGATCTCGGTGACCAGGTCGGGCGTGGCGCACGCCTGCAGCATCGGCACGTCCTTGCGCACCTCGCGGTACTCCGGCAGCGACCGACCCGCCTGCCGCATGAACCAGACCGGGTGGTGCGCGGGGCGCTCACCGCGGCAGGCCGCGAGGAACGGGGAGGACGCGAGCGCGGGGAGGGTCACGTCCCCATTCTCGCGAGGGCGACGCGGCCCCGCCGCACCGGGCCGGGTTCCGTCCCCGCGGGCCCCGCCCGACGTACGCTGCCCGGGTGGCGGTGACCAATCTGCCGGCCGGCGTGCCGGCGGCGTTCTCCCGCGCGGCGACGGCGCTGCGCGCGGCTCGGCTGCGGCCGGAGGTGCGCCTGGTCGAGGTGCCGGCGCCGCAGCGGATCGCCCCGCACGCGCTCGCCCTGTCCGCCGAGGTCGACGCCACGGCCGGCGCCGAAGGCCCCGAGGTGGCCAGCGGCCGGTTCGTGCTGCTGCACGACCCCGACGGCCAGGAGGCGTGGGAGGGCACGACCCGCGTCGTCACCTACGTGCGGGCCGCGCTCGAGCCGGAGTTCGCGTCCGACCCCCTGCTGAGCGACGTCGGGTGGGCCTGGCTCACCGACTGCCTGGCCGCGTCCGGCGCGGTGGCCACCGCGCTGGGCGGCACGGTGACGCGGGTGCTGTCGGACTGCCACGGCACGCTGCGCGACCGGGAGCCGACGGTCGAGGTCGAGATCCGCGCGTCCTGGACGGTCGACGAGGACGACGACGTCACCGCGCACCTGCACGGCTGGGCCGACCTGCTGTCGACGGTCGCGGGCCTGCCGCCGCTGCCGGACGGCGTCACCGCCCTGCGTCGCGGCCTGCGCTGACCGCCTGCACCGATCGTCGAGACGTCCGGGACGTCCCCTTCGTCCGGAAGATCCCGTGGTCGCCAGGACGATCGGTGACCTCAAGCCCTACAGTCGGTAGGCACCTGGGCCGATAGGGGGAGCAAGCAGATCGAGACCGGCCGTCGAGGAGGCATGGGGTGACAACCATGGTGGAGCGCACGACCAGCGCTGCGCCCGTCCGCACCGGGCGGTACACGGCACTCGTGACCGTGCAGAACCCGGCGGCGCGGGACGCGGCGGTGCGCATCCTGCGCGCCCTCGGTGCCACCGACGTGCTCGGTGCCAGCACCGTCGCCCAGGCCCGTCGCGCCGCGGCCGGCCGCCCCGGCGAGATCTGCATCGTCGAGGCCACCCTCTCCGACGGGTCCGGCATCTCCCTCGCTCGCGAGCTGCGGGCCGCGGGCTGGCAGCGCGTCGTGGTGCTGTCCGGCAGCGACGACCCCGCCCTGGTGCGCGCGTCCGCCGCCGCCGGCGTCCGGTGCTTCCTCGTCACCCGCTCCGCGCCGCAGCAGTCCGCGGCGCCCACCGGCACCCTGGCCGGCATGTCGCAGCGCGAGCTCGAGGTGCTGCAGCTGGTGGCCGAGGGCCACTCCAACCGCGACGTCGGCGAGCGCCTCGGCCTGTCCGCGCTCACCGTGAAGAGCCACCTGGCCCGCATCGCGCGCAAGCTCGGCACCGGCGACCGCGCCGAGATGGTCGTGCTGGCCATGCGGGCCGGCGTCATCCGCTGACGCGGCCCCGCCGACCGTCCCGCCTGCGCTGCTGCTGACCCCGCACGCAATACGGTGGGGTCCGTGCCCGACCCGACGCCGAGCGCGTCGCCCGTGACCGAGACCCCGGCGACGCCGACCCCGGACGACGCCGCGACGCCCCTCACCGCACCCCGCGACGGCGTCCCCGACGTCGTCGTCACCGCCGACGCCCTCGCGCGGGCCGCCGACGCCCTCGCCGCCGGCACCGGTCCGGTCGCCGTCGACGCCGAGCGCGCCTCGGGCTACCGCTACGGCCAGCGCGCCTTCCTCGTCCAGCTCCGCCGCGCCGGCGCGGGCACCGTGCTGGTCGACCCCGTGCCCCTGCCCGACCTGACAGCACTGCGGGAGGCCCTCGGCGACGCCGAGTGGGTGCTGCACTCGGCGTCGCAGGACCTCGCCTGCCTGGCCGAGGTCGGCCTCGTGCCCGGTGGCGAGCTGTTCGACACCGAGCTCGGCGCGCGCATCGCCGGGCTGGAGCGGGTCGGCCTGGCCGCCGTCGTCGAGCAGCTGCTCGGCCTGCGGCTCGCCAAGGAGCACTCCGCGGTCGACTGGTCGACCCGGCCGCTCCCGGCGTCGTGGCTCACCTACGCGGCCCTCGATGTCGAGGTCCTGGTCGACCTGCGCGACGCCCTCGCCGCCCTGCTCGAGGACCAGGGCAAGCTCGTCTGGGCGCGCGAGGAGTTCGCGGCCGTGCGCGACGCGCCGCCTCCCCCGCCCCGCACCGACCCGTGGCGCCGCACCTCCCAGCTGCACCAGGTGCGCAGCCGCCGCGGCCTGGCCGTCGTGCGCGAGCTGTGGACCGAGCGCGACCGCATCGCCGAGCGCCGCGACATCGCCCCCGGCCGGGTGCTGCCCGACCGCGCCATCGTGAACGCCGCGACGGCGATGCCCGCCAGCATCGAGGAGCTCACCGCGCTGCCGGTGTTCTCCGGGCCGGCCAACCGCCGCCAGGCCGGGCGCTGGTTCGGCGCGATCGAGCGCGGCCGCCGCGTCCCCGAGCGCGAGCGCGGTGACGTGGGCGACCCGGGCGACGACCGGGACCGGGCGCAGGTGCACCACCAGGTTCGCGCCCTGGTACAGCACGACGGGGTCGACGACGCCGTCGGGCACCAGCCCGACGCGCCGGGCCACCCGCACGGCCTCGGCGACCGCGGCGGGGGCCTCGGGCGCCGGACCGGTGCTCACTCGCCTGCGGGCACCACCTGCGGGCGCAGGTCCTGCGCCGGCGGCGTCCACGACGCGGCGTCGGAGTCGACCTGCTCGCCGCTGCGGATGTCCTTCACCTGGTCGCCCCCGGCCTCGCCCGCGCCCACGAACCACACGTAGGGGATGCCGCGCCGGTCGGCGAACCGGATCTGCTTGCCGAACTTCTCGGCCGCCGGCGACACCAGCGCCGAGATGCCGCGGCCGCGCAACGCACCGGCGACGGCCTCCGCGTCCGGGCGCCGCTCCTCGTCGGTGACGGCGACGAGCGCGACGGTGGGCACCGACCGCGACGCGGTGAGCCCGCGCCCGAACAGGAGCCCGAGCACCCGGGTCACGCCGAACGAGATGCCGACCCCCGGGTAGGTCACCTTGCCGTCGGAGGCGAGCGAGTCGTACCGACCGCCGGAGCACGCGGACCCGTGCTGCTCGAAGCCGGCCATCGTCGTCTCGTACACGGTGCCGGTGTAGTAGTCGAGCCCGCGCGCGATGGACAGGTCGGCGACGAGCGCGCCGGGCGCGCGCCGCTCGGCCGCGCCGACCACGGCCGCCAGCTCCTCCAGACCCTGGTCGAGCAGGTCGTGGCGCGACCCCAGGGCGCGCACCTGGTCGACGAAACCGGTTCCGCTGGAACGGATCGACGCGAGCGCGAGGCACGCGTCGACCTGCGCGTCCGACGCGCCGACGGCGAGCAGGTCGCGGCGCACGCCGTCCGGACCGATCTTGTCGAGCTTGTCGACGGCGCGCAGCACCGCGGTGGGGTCGTCGAGGCCGAGCCCGAGGTAGAAGCCCTCGGCGAGCCGGCGGTTGCTGACCCGGATCGTCATGGCCGGCAGGCCGAGCCGCCGCAGTCCCTCGAACGCCTCGGCCATGACCAGCGGCATCTCGACCTCGTAGCCGAACGACAGGGTGTCGCGGTCGACGACGTCGATGTCGGCCTGCGCGAACTCGCGGTAGCGGCCCTCCTGGGGTCGCTCGCCGCGCCAGACCTTCTGCACCTGGTAGCGGCGGAACGGGAACTGCAGGCTCCCGGCGTGCTCGAGGACGTAGCGCGCGAACGGCACGGTCAGGTCGAAGTGCAGGGCGAGCTCGTCGTCGGACGAGCCCTCGGCGCGCGAGGCCAGCCGACGGACGCCGTAGACCTCCTTGTCGATCTCGCCCTTGCGCAGCAGCTGCGCGACCGGTTCGACGGCGCGGGTCTCGATCGAGGGGAAGCCGTGCAGCTCGAACACCCGGCGCAGCTCGTCGAGCACCTGCTGCTCGACGGCGCGCTGGGCGGGCGTCCACTCGGGGAAGCCGGAGATCGGCGTGGTGCGGGCCATCAGGACGCCGCTCCCGTCAGGTAGGGGTTCGTGGCGCGCTCCTGGGCGATCGTGGTGTGCGGGCCGTGGCCGGGCAGCACCAGGGTGTCGTCGGGCAGGGGCAGCACGACGTCGCGCAGCGACCGCAGCATCGCCTCGTGCGAGCCGCCCGGCAGGTCGGTGCGGCCGATGCTGCCGCGGAAGAGGACGTCGCCGGACAGCACCGTGGAGGTCGGACGGCCGGGGTCGCCCACCTCGCCGGACAGCGACGTCGGCACGTCGTCGGCGGCGAACATGACCGAGCCCTCGGTGTGCCCGGGCGCGTGGAGCACCCGCAGCGGGACGCCGGCCAGGTCGAGCCGGTCGTCGTCGCCGACCCGGCGCACGTCGTCCGGGGCGGTCCACGAAGCCCGCTCGCCGAACTGCTGCTCGAGCATCCGCACCAGCGACGGGTCGAGCAGGCTGATGGGGTCGTCGAGCCGGTAGGCGTCGTCACCGTGCACGACCGCCGGCACGCCGTGGCCCTGGCACACCGGCGTCACCGAGTAGACGTGGTCGAGGTGGCCGTGCGTGAGCAGCACCGCGGCGGGGCGCAGCCGGTGCTCGGCGAGCACGGCGGCGAGGTCGTCGAGGACGCCGATGCCGGGGTCGACCACGACGCACTCCTCCCCCGGTGCGGGGGCCAGGACGTAGCAGTTGGTGCCGAACGCGGCGGCCGGGAAGGCGGACAGCAGCACGTGCGGGAGCCTACCGAGGCGACTCCCCCTAGACTCGTGCCCGGTCCGTCATCGCCGGGCGCTCTCGGGACCCACCTCGTCAGCGACACCCGGCCACCCGAACCTGGGAGGGTTCCCCGTGTCGCCGAGCAAGCGGGAGCGCGAGTACGCACGTCGTCGGTACGCCGACTGGCAGGAGCGGCAGTCGGTGCGGGCCGAACGGCGCCGCCGCGTCCGCAACGTCTCGTTCGTGGTCGCCGGGGTGCTGGTCCCCGTGCTCGTGATCGGGCTGGTCTGGTGGCTCGCGAACCGCGGCGACGACGGCACCGACGTGGCGACGACGCCGACCGAGACCGAGACCACCGAGCCCGCGGCCGACAACCCGTGCCCCGAGGTGACGACGCAGCCGAACCCCGAGCCCGCGCAGTTCCCGGCCGCGCCGGACCCGTCGGTCGCCGAGGGCCGCACCTGGACCGCCACCATCACCACGACGTGCGGCGACATCACCCTCGAGCTCGACGGCGCGCTCGCCCCGCAGTCGGTGGCGAACTTCGTCCAGCTCGCCCGCGACGGCTTCTACGACTCGACGCCCTGCCACCGGCTGACCGTCGAGGGCATCTTCGTGCTCCAGTGCGGTGATCCCACCGGCACCGGCCAGGGCGGCCCGGGCTACAGCTGGGGCCCGATCGAGAACGCCCCGGCCGACGACCTCTACCCGGCGGGCACCCTCGCCATGGCCCGGGTCGGCGGCGACGCCGAGAGCCAGGGCAGCCAGTTCTTCCTCGTCTACGAGGACTCGACCATCCCGTCCGACGAGGCCGGCGGGTACTCGGTGTTCGGCCGCATCACCGGCGGCCTCGACATCGTGCAGAAGATCGCCGCGGGCGGCGTCGGCGCCGACGGCACCGCACCCGCCTTCGCCATCAGCATCGAGGGAGTGACGGCGCAGTGACCGAGCCCACGCAGCCCACGGCCGAGGGCGACGAGGTGCGCACGCCCGCCCAGGACGAGACCGCCGACGCGATCCAGAGCTCGGCCGCGCTGGAGGCGACGGCGCCGGCGTCGGAGCCCGAGCCCGCTCCTGAGCCCGAGCCCGCCGCGGAACCGGAGCCCGAGGCCACCCCCGAGCCCGAGCCCGAGCCCGAGCCCGAGCCCGAGCCCACGCCCCAGCCCGAGCCCACGCCCCAGCCCGAGCCGACCCCCGAGCCCGAGCCCACGCCCCAGCCCGAGCCGACCCCGGAGCCCGAGGCCACGCCCGAGCCCGAGGCCACGCCCGAGCCCGAGCCCACGCCCGAGCCGGAGGCGACCCCCGAGCCGGAGCCCGCCTCGCCGGTGGCCGCGGCGCCGCGGCCCGGTCCGCGTCCGGGTCCGCGTC
>NZ_BAAHAF010000132.1:0-654 GCF_054777815.1 Angustibacter speluncae
GCCGCGGAGCCGAGCAGCAGCGCCGCCGCCTCGCTGCGCGTCCGGCTGCCCGCACCGACGACGCGGGCGAGCGCGACCGCCGCGCCGCAGGCCGCGAGCACGAGCGCCGGTCGCCAGGCAGGACCACCGACGGCCGCGACGGCCGTGGGAAGCACCAGCGCGAACGCACCGGCCACCAGGCTCGGCCGCAGCACGGTGCCGTCGCGGCGGGAGGCGAGGGTCCCGGCCACGAGCAGCACGAGCGCGGGCGGCAGGCTGAAGGCCTCGACGGTGCCGACGTCGGCGGCGCCCAGGCGGTCCCACAGGGCGAGGGAGGCGAGTCCGAGCGCGACCCAGGCGACCCACCGGCGCGACGGCAGCAGCGACAGCACGGCGCAGCCGGCGGCGAGCACGAGCAGCACCTGCCACGGCCGACCGTCCGCGGCGCCGACGGCGGCGGCCGCCGTCCCGACGAGCACGACGACCCCGGTGGCGGCCGCGCTGACCTCGGTGCCGAGCGCGAGCGGTGAGCCCGCCCGGTGCAGCGTCGCGGCGACGGCGAGCCCGGCGGCCACGACGAGCGCAGCCGGCAGGACCGGGTCGACGGCGGGCAGGTCGGCCAGCTGGAGCCCCCGGGAGACGAGGAGGGCGAGCACGGGCACCGCCGCCACGGCG
>NZ_BAAHAF010000133.1:0-5788 GCF_054777815.1 Angustibacter speluncae
GCGGTCGCGCCGGACCCGGCCGGCACCGGCGGCGACGCGGGCACCGCGCACGACGACGCGCCGTCGCACCACCGCCATGACGGAGGCGGTCCCACCCCGGCGGGCGCTGCACCCGTTGCGGCGCAGCAGGTCCCGATGGCGGGCGCTCCTCCGGCGACCCCGCCGACGACCCCGCCGGCGTCGCAGGACGTCGTCGCCCCTGTGGCCGCCGCGGCACCGGCTCCCGCCGCGGCCGCGACGGCCGTCACCGCACCGACCACGCTCACCGCCCCCGAGGCGCCGCAGGCGCCGGCGCCGGTGGTGCACGCGCCGGTCGTCGCGACCCCCGCGGCGCAGCTGGCCCCGCGCATCGGCGCGCTGCGCTCGCTGGGGGAGGGCGTGCACCGCCTGGTCATGCGCGTCCAGCCCGAGGAGATCGGCGCGGTGCGCGTCGTCGCCGAGATCAGCGCCGACCGCGTCCGCATCGAGCTGCACGGCGGCACCGAGCAGGCCCGCGAGGCGCTCCGTGCCGCGCTTCCCGAGCTGCGACGCGATCTGCTGCAGGGCAGCGGTTTCCAGCTCGGCGGCCAGCACGCGTCGGCGCAGGACCAGCGGGGGAGCGGGCCCCAGGCCCAGCTCGACCTCGGCGGGTCCGGCGGCGGCTCGGGCTCCGGCCGCGGCGAGCGCCCCGGCACCCCCTCCGCGCCGGTCGCGGCCCCCGTCGAGCTCGTGCTGCCGAGGGTCGCCCCCGGCCGGCTGGACGTGCTGACGTGAGCAACCAACTCGTCGGCCCGAAGGGCTCCACCGCGGGGCCGTTCGTGCCGAAGACCAGTGGTGGGAGCGCGACCCGCGCCCGCACCGAGCCCGCAGGGCACCACCCAGCACGAACCCCGGACCGAAGGAGGACGGCGTGCCGATCGACGGCGTGACCACCAGCACCCCGATCAGCCAGGTCCTGGGCCAGCCCGCCAGCGGCGCGTCCGGGCCCAAGAACGAGCTCGACAAGGACGCGTTCCTCAAGCTCCTCGTGGCGCAGCTGCGCTACCAGGACCCCACCGCGCCCATGGACACCTCGGCGTTCATGGCGCAGACGTCACAGCTCACGAGCGTGGAGAAGCTCAGCGAGCTGGCCGAGACCACCCGGGCGTCGTTCGACGTCCAGCAGCGTCTCGGTGCGGCGTCGCTCGTCGGCCGCCAGGTCTCGTGGACCGCCGACGACGGCTCCACCTCGAGCGGGACGGTCTCCGCCGTCACGCTGCTCGGCCCCACCCCCCAGCTGCGCGTCGGTGACACGGATGTCGCCCTCGACAAGGTGACCGCGATCGTCGCGGGCGCCTCCTCCTGACCACATCCGAACCCACCGACCCGTACGCAGGACGCGTGCGGGAGGCACCCCTCGAGGAGGGAACCCCCATGCTCCGTTCGCTGTTCTCCGGCATCAGCGGGCTCCGCTCGCACCAGACGATGATGGACGTCACCGGCAACAACATCGCCAACGTCAACACCAACGGCTTCAAGTCCTCGAGCGTGCAGTTCCAGGACACCCTCAGCCAGATGCTGCGCGCCGCCGGCGCGCCGCAGGGCGCCACGGCCGGCTCGAACCCCTCGCAGGTCGGCCTCGGCGTGCGCGTCGCCGGCGTCACCACGAACTTCGGCCAGGGCTCGGCGCAGCAGACCGGCCGCAGCCTCGACCTGATGGTCAACGGCGACGGCTTCTTCGTCGCCAAGTCGGTCAACGAGACCCTCTACACCCGCGCCGGCGCGATGACCTTCGACATCAACGGCACGCTGATCAACAGCGAGGGCCTGAAGATCCAGGGCTGGCAGGCCGACCCGGCCACCGGGCAGATCAGCACCACCGCCGGCGTCGGCGACATCAAGCTGCCGATCAGCACCCTGATGCAGCCGCAGGCCACCACCGAGACGGTCTTCGAGGGCAACCTGCCCGGCGACGCCGCGGTGGGCACGACGCTGCCCGCGTCGATCGACGTGTTCGACGCCCAGGGCACCAAGTCGACGCTCTCGGTGACCTTCCGCAAGGACGACGCCGACACCTGGTCGGTGCTCGAGGGCACCACCGTCCTCGGCACGGTCGACTTCACCGCGGGCGGTGCGTCGCAGACCACCACCCCGGCGACGCTGACGTCGGCGTCCGGCATCTCGCTCGACCTCGCGACGGTGACCGGCTTCTCCGGCACCACCTCGATCAAGACCAGCAGCCAGGACGGCTACCAGGTGGGCAGCCTGACCGCCTTCACCATCGGCCCGGACGGCGTCCTCACCGGCATCTTCAGCAACGGCCTCAAGCAGCCCGTCGCCCAGATCGCCACCGCGACCTTCGCCAACGTGGCCGGCCTGGAGAAGGCGGGCGGCTCGATGTACCGCACCACCGTCAACTCCGGCACCGCCCGCATCGGCGCCCCGGGCCTGGACGACCGCGGCGCGCTCTCCAGCGGCATGCTCGAGATGTCGAACGTCGACCTGGCCGCCGAGTTCACCAACCTGATCGTCGCCCAGCGCGGCTTCCAGGCCAACTCGCGCGTCATCACCTCCTCGGACGAGCTGCTGCAGGACCTGGTCAACCTCAAGCGCTGACACCCGTTCCGGCTCAACCGGTTCCGGCTCAACCGGTTCCGGCTCGACCGGTTCAGGCGGCCCCGTCCCCCTCGGGGGGCGGGGCCGCCGCGTTCCCGGCGGCGACGAGCGCGTCGGCCACCACCCGCACCGCGGGCGTGCGGTCGCGCCGGGTGAGCAGGAAGACCTCGCGACCCACCCCGCCGGTGCGGAACGGCCGGGCCACCACCCCCGGCGGCTGGAGGCCGACGACGAGGTCGGGCAGCAGCGCCCCCGCGCCGGTGGTGCGCACCAGCTCGAGCAGGATCAGGAAGTCGTCGGAGGTGTAGCGCACGTCCGGCTCGAAGCCGCCGAGTCCGCGGCAGGCGCGCAGGTGCATGGCGTGGTGCCCGGTGCCCGGCTGGCAGGCGGCCCACGCCAGGTCGGCCAGCCGCGACAGCTGCACCCGCGACGACGACGCCTCGGGGTGGTCGACCGGCAGCACCACGTTGATGCGCTCGCGCAGCACGGCGTCGCGGCGCAGCTCGGGGTGCACGGGCCGCGGCTCGCCCTCGTACTCGTCGCCCACCAGCACGTCGAGCCGGTGCAGCCGCAGGTCCGGCACCGCCTGCTCCACCTCGGCCTCGGTCGCCTCGACGCGGATCCCGGGGTGGCTCGCCGCCAGCGCCCGCACGGTGGGCGCCACCACCCGCAGGAACGCCGACTGGAACGCCGCGACCCGCACCCGTCCGGTCGGTCGCCCGGCCCCGACGGCCGACACCTCGGCGTCCGCCGCCTCGAGCCGCTCGAGCAGGACGTCGGCGTGCGCCACGGCGACGGCGCCCGCCTCGGTCAGCCGCACGCTGCGCCCCACCCGCTCGAGGAGGGGGGTGCCCGCCTCGCGCTCGAGCACGGCGAGCTGCTGGGAGACCGCGCTCGGGGTGTAGCCGAGCGCGCGGGCCGCCGCGTGCACCGTGCCGCGCACGTGCACCTCGCGCAGCATCCGGAGCCGGCGCAGGTCCATCATCCGTGCACCGTAGCTGCACAGCACCAGGTGCGAACGTGTGCTGGTGCTGAACGGTCCGTGGCGTCACGCTGGTGCGATGGGGAACGCCGCCTGCCTCGCGTCCGCCGTCGCCTTCGGGCTGATGGCGGTGTTCGCCGTCCTCGCGTACGACGAGGGCGTCGGCGTCGACGCGCTGCTGCTCGTGCGCTTCGTGCTCGCCGGGGCGGTGCTGCTCGCGGTGGCGGCGCTGGCGGGTCGGCTGCGCGACCTCGGCCCGCGCGTCGTCGTCGCGGGTCTGGCGATGGGGGCGCTCGGGTACGCCGCCCAGGCCGGGCTGTACCTGTTCGCGCTCACCCGGGTCGACGCCTCGCAGGTGGCGCTGCTGTTCTCCGGCTACCCGCTGCTGGTGACGGCGGGCGCGGTGCTGACCCGCCGCGAGCGGCCGACCGTCCGCCGGGGCGTGGCCCTGGTGCTCGCGCTCGCGGGGGTCGCGCTCGTCCTCGGCGGCTCCCCGGCCGGTGGCGTCGACCCGCTCGGGGCGGCGTGCGCGATCGGCGCCGCCGTGGTCTACACCGGCTACATCCTGGTGGGCGACCGCGTGGCCGGCGGCGACCCGCTCGCGTTCGCCGCACTGGTCTGCTGCGGTGCCGCGGGCACGTTCGCCGTCCGCGCCGCCGTCGCGGGCGTCCCCGACCTCGGCTTCGAGCCCCGCGGGTGGCTGTGGCTCGCCCTGATCGCGCTCGTCAGCACCGTCGCGGCGATCGTGCTGTTCTTCGCCGGCCTGGCGCGGGTGGGTCCCGGCGCCGCCGCGCTGCTGTCGGTCGTCGAGCCGGTCGTGACCGTCGGGTCGGCGGCGCTGGTCTTCGGCGAGGTGCTGACGGTGCCGCAGCTGGTGGGCGGGTCGCTGGTGCTCGCCACCGTGCTGCTGGTGCGGCTGCCGCAGGACGGGGACCGCGGCGCGCAGCCGGCCGACGGGGGCCCGGGCACCGACCGCGACGCCGTCCGCGTCCCGGTCTGACCGGTCCGTTCTCCTCAGGTCGCCGCCGCGGCGGCCGATGGGACCGGTGACCGCCCACGGACGGGCGGACGCACTCCAAGGACGGACACCATGATCATCCTCACGCGCCTGAACGGCGAGCGGTTCGCGCTGAACCCGGACCTGCTCGAGCGGGTCGACAGCACGCCCGACACCGTGCTGACCCTGCTCGGCGGCACCAAGTACGTGGTGAGCGAGTCGCTCGAGGTCGTCATCGACCGCGTCCGCCTGTTCCGCGCCGGCGTCATCGCCGCGAGCCACGTCCCCCTGGCGGCCGTGCCCGACCTCGACGACGACCTCGACGGCGACGACCTCGACGTCCCCGCCGCCGCGGTCGTCCTGCGCCCCGTGCGGGGGTCCTGATGGATCCCGCGACCCTGATCGGCCTGGCGGTCGGCTTCGGCGCGATCATCGTGGCGATGCTGCTCGAGGGCGGCAACCCGATGTCCATCCTGCTGCCGGCCCCGCTCGTGCTCGTCTTCGGCGGCACGCTCGGCGTCGGCATCGCCGGCGGCCTGCTGCGCGACATCTCCACGATCGTCGCCGGTCTGAAGAAGGCCCTGCTCGGCGGCTCGAAGCCGCCCACCGACACCATCGCCGAGATCGTCTCGCTCGCCGAGCGCGCCCGCCGCGAGGGCCTGCTCGCGCTCGAGGAGGCGGTCGGCGGCGTCGAGGACGAGTTCCTGCGCGACGGCCTGCAGTCGGCCATCGACGGCACCGACCCCGAGGACCTGCGGACGATCATGCTCGACAAGATCGACGCGAAGACCGCGCACGACAAGGTCGCGTCGAAGTTCTTCACCGACCTCGGCGGCTTCGCCCCGACCATCGGCATCATCGGCACCGTCATCTCGCTGGTGCACGTGCTGGAGAACCTCGGCAACCCCGACGACCTCGGCCACATGATCGCGGCCGCGTTCGTCGCGACCCTGTGGGGCGTGCTGTCGGCCAACGTCATGTGGCTCCCGATCGCCAACCGGCTCAAGCGCCTCACCGAGTCCGAGGTCGCGCAGATGCACCTCGTCGTCGAGGGCGTGACCGCCATCCAGGCCGGCGCCAACCCGCGGCTGGTGCAGCAGCGCCTCGCGAGCCTGGTGCCGCCGTCCAAGGCCGCCGACGCGGCGGCCGGCAAGGCCGCGGCGTGAGCGCCGGCCGCCGCGGCGGCGCCGGCTGGCGGGCCGAGGGCCTGCCCTGGCGCCAGGGCTGAGCGCGTG
>NZ_BAAHAF010000133.1:5887-15792 GCF_054777815.1 Angustibacter speluncae
CACGAGCGCTGGCTCGTCAGCTACGCCGACATGATCACCGTGCTGATGGCGCTGTTCATCGTGCTGTTCGCGATCAGCCAGGTCGACCAGCAGAAGTTCGTGCAGCTGAAGAGCGGTCTGGCCGAGGGCTTCGGCGCCAGCTCGGCCATCCCGGTCGAGGGCGGCACCGGCATGCTCAGCAGCAACGGCAGCGTGCCGAACCCCGCCCAGCTCGAGGTCGACGCCGCCCCGGCGCCGGTCGACCTGGTCGACGGCAGCGGCGCGCAGGGCGACGACAGCGCGCGGCAGGCCCAGGCCCGGCTCGACGCGGCCGAGGCCGAGCTCGACCGGCTGCAGCAGATCCAGGCGGCGCTCGAGGCGGCGCTGGACGCGCAGGGGCTCGGCGACCACGTCCGGTTCCGCGTGACCGAGCGCGGGCTGGTGGCCGCCGTCGTCGCCGACGACGTGTTCTTCGCCAGCGCGAGCGCGCAGATCCAGCCCAAGGGCCTGGACGTGCTCGACGCGATGGCGCCCGTGCTCGCCCGGCTCGAGGAGCCGATCGCGGTGGAGGGCAACGCCAACCACCTGCAGATGACCGGCGGTGCGTACGCGACCAACTGGGAGCTGTCGAGCGCCCGCGCCACCGCGGTCGTGCGCCACCTCATCGACCGGGGCCGGATGGCGCCGGACCGGCTGTCGGCCACCGGCTACGGCGACACCCGCCCGCTGTTCCCGATCCACGACCCGCAGGCGGTCAGCGGCAACCGGCGCGTCGACCTGGTCGTGCTCGACCAGCAGCCGGCCGCCGTCCGCGACCTGATCCCGCAGATCGCCGAGGCCCGCGGCCTCAGCACCGACGCCCACCCCGAGCCCGCCGCAGGCGAGGCCGACGACGGGGGCCACTGATGCCGTCCGCGCCGTCCCCGTCCGTCCCCGCACCCCGAAGCCCGCTGGAGAGAGTCATGTCCACCGCCACCGCCACCCGCCCCGGGGCGACCGCAGCCGCCGACGGCGGCGAGGCCGCCCCCGCGAAGAAGTCGAAGAAGAAGCTGCTGATCGTGGTCGTGCTCGTGCTCGCCCTGGTCGGCGGCGCCGCCTACTGGTTCCTGCTGAGGCCGAGCGGCGGCGAGGCCGCCGAGCCGGAGCCGGAGCCGGGCGAGGTGCTCGCGCTCGAGGCGATCAGCATCAACCTGGCCGACGGGCACTACCTGCGGGTCGGCATCGCCCTGCAGGTCACCGCCGACGCGGCGCACGCCCCGGACGGCAGCAAGGCCCTCAACCTGCTGATCGACACCTTCACCGGACGCCCGCTGGCCGAGCTCAGCGACACCACGACCCGCCAGGCGCTGCAGGAGGAGCTCACCCACGAGGTCGAGGAGGCCTACCACCACGAGGTCATGGACGTGTACTTCACCGAGTTCGTCACGCAGTAGCGACGCCGCGGGGGGAGCGGGGCCCCTTCAACCCGTTCCGAGGAAGACGACCCGAACGGCTCAACCCCGGGCCCTGGGTGTCGATAGAGCGGTGTGAGCGAGACGACCACCCACCCCGAGCGGCGCGCCGGCACCCGGTCGCGGCGGCGCGGGACCGTCGTCGAGTACGACTTCGCCGCGCCGGCCCGGCTGTCCCGCGAGCACACCCGGCTGCTCGAGGTGGCCGCCGACACGTTCGCGCGGCAGTGGACGACCCAGCTCGCCAGCCGGCTGACCTGCCCGGTCGCCGTCTCCCTCACCGAGGTCACCCAGTCGACCTACGACGCCTACGTCGAGTCCATGCCGGGAGTGCCGGCCCTGGTCGTGTTCACCCTCGACCTCGGCGAGCCCGCCACCAGCGTGCTCCAGCTGACGTCCGGCACGGCCCTCGCGCACCTCGACCACAGCCTCGGCGGCCCCGGCGGAGCGCAGCCCGAGCGCCCGCTGACCGAGATCGAGACCACGGTGACCCTGGCGATGGTCAGCCGCGCCCTCGGCACCCTGCCCTACGCCTTCGCCGCGCTCGGCTCGCCCGACGCCGCGGTCGAGGGCCTGCAGCAGGACGCCCAGCTGCTCGGTGCCGGCAAGGCCACCGACGTCGTGGTCGTCGCCACCTTCACCGTCCAGGTCGGCGAGCACACCGAGCCCGCCACCCTGATGCTCCCGATGGCGCCCCTGCTGCAGCGCCTCGGCGCGCTCGCCCCGCAGGACGTGCGCACCCCCGCCGAGATCGAGCGCGCCGCCGAGGCCGCCCGCACGATGCGCAGCCTGCTGCCCGAGGTGCCCGTCGAGGCCGCCGTCTCGATGAGCGGCCTGCGCGTCCCGCCCGAGCAGGTGCTCGGCCTCGCCGTCGGCGACGTCCTGCGCCTCAGCCACCCGACGGACCGCCCGCTGCTGCTCAGCGTCGCCGGCGTGCCCGTCGCCCGAGCCGTCACCACGTCCCGCGGCCCCCGCCGCGCCGCCCTGATCGTGAGCCGCGAGGAGGACTCCCGATGAGCCCCACGTCCACCACCACCGCCGAGACGGCCGCCGCCGCGGCCGCCGTCGCGCCGCTCGTCCCCGCGCCGCACCCGCTCGTGCCGCAGGACGGCCCGGCGACCCCGGCGCCCGGCGCGGTCGTGCACGCCGCCACCTTCACCGGCACCCGCAGCGGCGAGGTCCTCCTCGCCCTGGACGCCGGCCTGGTGCAGGCGCTCACCGCCGGCTCCGCCGGTCTCGACCTGGTCGACGTCGTGCGCCCCGCCCTGGAGGCCGCGACCTCGGTCCTCGGCCCGAGCGTGCTCGGCCCGGTGCGCGAGGTCGCCGCCGACGAGGTCGCCGCCGGCTCGGTCACCGCGCTCGCCGGCGACGGCGTGGCGCTGGCCTGGGTCGGTCTCTCCCTGCGCGAGGGCGCGGTCCCGCCCGTGCCGCGGCAGGCCTCGCCGGCGTCGGCCGAGGCCGCGCTGTCCGGGCTGGGCCTGAACCTGCTGCGCGACGTCGAGATGACCCTGTCGGTCGAGGTCGGCCGCGCCCGGATGACCGTGCGCGACCTGCTCGAGCTCGCCCCCGGCTCGGTCGTCGAGCTGGACCGCGCCGCCGGCGCCCCGGCCGACCTGCTGGTGAACGGCCGCGTGATCGCCCGCGGCGAGGTCGTCGTCGTCGACGAGGACTTCGGCCTGCGCATCACCGAGCTGGTCCCGCCCACCTCGAACGCCTGACCCACCCGACCCACCCGACCCCGACCGGACGGAAGACACCCCCACCGTGGACACCCTCGCCGTGCTGCTGCGACTCGCCGTCGCGCTCGGCAGCGTCGTCGGCCTGATCTGGCTCGTCTCGCGGGGCATGAACCGCGGCCGCGCCGGACGCGTCGCGGGGCTCACCGAGGTGGTCGCGCGGCAGCCGCTGTCGCGCGCCGCCAGCGTGGTGGTCGTCCGCGTGGGGGAGCGGAACCTCGTCCTCGGCGTGACCGAGCAGCAGGTCAGCCTGCTGACCGAGACCGAGCTGCCCGCGGAGGTCACGGCGCCGGACGCCGTCCGCGTCAGCGAGGTCGTCGAGCTGCCCGAGGTCGCGCCGGTGCCGGACGCCGTCCCGCGGCAGCGGCCGCGCCGCACCGAGCTCGCCAAGCAGCAGCAGGGCGCGCTCGCCGGGTCCGCGCTGTCGCCCGCGACCTGGACCCAGGCGCTGGACGTGCTGCGAGAGCGGACGACGCGACGATGAGCCCCTCCCTGCGGGCCAGGACGGCGCTCCTGGCCCTGGCCGTCGCCGCCCTGGCGGCCTTCGCCGTCCTGCTCGGCGGCGCCCCGGCCTCCGCCGCACCCTCCACCGGCGTGGTGCTCGCCACCCAGGTGACCCCCGCCGGCCCGGCCGCCCCCACCGCGCCGACCGACCCCTCCGCGCCGTCCGGTGCGCCGACGGCCGACCCGCTCACCGGCGACGGCCCGGTCGTCTCGGTCGACGTCAACGGCGTCGACGGCAAGCCCAGCGGCTCGATCGTGGTGATCCTCGCGATCACCGCCCTGTCGGTCGCGCCGGCGCTGCTGCTCATGACGACGGCGTTCACCAAGATCTTCGTCGTGCTGTCGATCACCCGGAACGCGCTGGGGCTCATGGCCGTCCCGCCGAACCAGGTGATCGCGGGCCTCGCGCTGTTCCTCAGCCTGTTCGTCATGGGGCCGGTGCTCGGTGAGGTCAACGACCTGGGCGTCCAGCCCTACCTGAACGGCGAGCTGACCCAGACGCAGGCGTTCGACGCCGGCATCGAGCCGCTGCGCGAGTTCATGCTCGGGCACACCCGCGCCGAGGACCTCGCGCTGATGAGCCGCGCCGCCGACCGGCCGAACCCGCCCTCGCGCGAGGAGACGCCGCTGCTGACGCTCATCCCCGCCTTCGTGCTGTCCGAGCTGCGCTCGGCCTTCATCATCGGGTTCGTCGTCTTCGTGCCGTTCCTCGTCATCGACCTGGTCGTCTCGGCCGCGCTGATGTCGATGGGCATGATGATGCTGCCGCCCGTCACGGTGTCGCTGCCGTTCAAGCTGCTGCTGTTCGTCCTGGTCGACGGGTGGGGCCTCGTGGTCACCGCCGTGGTCGGCTCCTACGGAAGTCCCCTGGGGTAGCGGTGAACGACGCAGCCATCCTCGAGATCGCCATGCAGGCGATGACCGTCGCCGCCAAGGTGTCCGCGCCGGTGCTGCTCACCGCGCTGGTGGTGGGCTTCGCCATCTCGCTGTTCCAGTCGGTGACCCAGATCCAGGAGGTCACGCTCAGCTTCGTCCCCAAGGCGATCGCCGTGGGCGTCGCGATGCTGGTGTGCGGCAACTGGATGCTGCACGAGGTCACCTCGTTCACCACCGGCCTGTACGACTCGATCCCCTCGCTCCTGGCCGGCGGCTGAGCCGTGGGCCTGGACGTCCCGCTCGAGCAGGTCGTCGCCCTGCTGCTGGCGACGATCCGCACCTCGGCGTTCCTGCTGCTCGCGCCGCCGTTCTCGCACCGTGCCATCCCCGCGCAGGTCAAGGCGATGCTCGCGCTCGCCCTCGGTCTCGCCGTCATGCCGGACGTGCCGCCCGCGCTGCTGGAGAACGGCATCGACACCGGTGCGATGGTCGTCAGCGCCGCCCAGGAGGTGCTCGTCGGCAGCGGGCTCGGCTTCCTGGTGATGTGCGTGTTCGCCGCCGTCCGCGCCGCCGGCGACCTGCTCGACCTGTTCGGCGGGTTCAGCATGGCGTTCGTCTTCGACCCGATGACCCAGAGCGGCTCGGCGATCATGGGCCGCACCTTCCAGCTCACCGCGCTCGCGCTGCTGTTCGCCACCGACGGGTACGCCCTCGTGCTCGCGGGCCTGCTGCGCACCTTCGAGGTGCTGCCCGTCGGCGGGGTGCTCGACCTCGACCGGCTCGCGGCGTCCGGCACCGCCGCCCTCACCGGCCTGTTCCTCGCCGCCCTGCAGGTCGCCGCCCCGATGATCGCGGTGCTCTTCCTCACCGACGTCGGCCTCGGCCTGCTCACCCGGGTCGCCCCGGCGCTCAACGCCTTCGCGCTCGGCTTCCCGCTGAAGATCATGATCACCCTCGTCGTCGTCGGCCTGGCGTTCGTCAGCCTGCCGGGCGTGGTCGAGGGCCTCGTCGACGACGCGAACCGCGCCGTCGTCGGCACGGCGGGCGGGTAGCCCCGTGGCCGAGGGGGGTGGCGGCGAGAAGACCGAGGCACCCACACCGAAGAAGCTCAAGGAGGGCCGCGAGCAGGGCCAGGTCGCCCGCTCGTCCGACCTCGGGGCCTGGCTCGGCGTCGGTGCCGCGGCGCTGCTGCTGCCCGGCGTGGCGAGCGCGACCAAGGACGCCGTGCTCACCGCCATGACGAGCCTGGACGCCGTCGCGGCCGACCCCGACCCCGCGCGCGCCCTCGCCGCGTTCACCGGCGCCCTCGGTGACTGCGCCATCGCCCTCGCCCCGCTCGGCGGCGTCACCGTGGCCGTCGCGATCGGCGCCACCGCGGCCCAGGGCGGGCTGCACCTGGCCACCAAGGCCGCCAAGCCGCAGTTCTCCCGCCTCAACCCCTGGAAGGGCCTGAAGCGCATCGCCGGCCCGAACGCCTGGTGGGAGGGGCTCAAGGCGCTGCTGAAGACCGTCGTCCTCGGGATCGTGCTGTGGCGCGTCGTCGTCGACCTCGTCCCGCACCTGGTCGGCTCCGGCTCGCTGCCCCTCACCGCCACGCTGCAGTCGGTCGGCGGTGGCACCACCGACCTGGTGCGCTCGGCCGTCGTCGCCGGCCTGGTCATCGCCGCCCTCGACTTCGTCGTGCAGAAGCGTCGCATCGGCAAGCAGCTGAAGATGAGCCGCAAGGAGATCCAGGACGAGCACAAGCAGTCCGAGGGCGACCCGCTGCTGAAGGGCGCCATCCGGTCCAAGCAGATGGCGATGAGCCGCAACCGGATGATGAGCGAGATCGCCAAGGCCGACGTCGTTCTCGTCAACCCCACCCACGTCGCCGTCGCCCTGCGCTACGACCCGGCGAAGGGCGCCCCCCGCGTCGTCGCCAAGGGCGCCGGCGCCGTCGCCGCGAAGATCCGCGAGCGCGCCGCCGAGCACCGCGTCCCGATGGTCGAGGACGTCCCGCTGGCCCGAGCCCTGCACAAGGCCTGCGAGATCGGCCAGGAGATCCCGTCCGAGACCTTCGCCGCCATCGCCCAGGTGCTCGCCTTCGTCATGCGCCTGCGCAGCAGAGGGGCCGCGAGCGGCGTCCACAAGCTCGCTCAACCGTCTGCTCGCTGACGCGCTCTACCCTCTGCTCGCTGCCGCTCGCGCGGCCCCCGCCCCCTGCCTCCGGTTCGCTGACGCTCGCGCGGCCCCGGCCCCCTGAACGCTCGACTCCTCCCGCCTCGACTCGGTCGCTTCGCTCCCTCGCTCGGCGCGCCGGAGCCGAGCGGGCCGGGCCCTCTGCAAACACCTCTCCCGCTCCTCTACAGGTACGCCTCTCTCCGGCCGAAGCAGGAGAGGCCAGGACGGCGCCAGCGGGCCAGGGAACGGCCACCGCACGAGTTCGAGCGACCCCTCGAGAGGACGCGACCGCGCATGGCCCCGGTGACCCCTGGCACCGCCCCCACGGCTGCCGCCCGACGCCGCCCCGGCATCGGCGCGCTCGCCGTGCCCGTGGGCGTGGTCGGCATCGTCCTGCTGCTCGTCGTGCCCGTGCCGGCGCCCCTGCTCGACGTCCTGATCGCGCTGAACATCGTCTCGGCGCTGGTCATCCTGCTGACCTCGATGTACGTGCGGCGCCCGCTGGACTTCGCGATCTTCCCCTCGCTGCTGCTGGTGTTCACGCTGTTCCGGCTCGGGCTCAACGTCGCCTCGACCCGGCTCGTGCTCGCCGACGGCTACGCGGGCAAGGTGATCGAGGCCTTCGGCCACTTCGTCGTCGGCGGCTCGCTCATCATCGGCCTGGTCATCTTCCTGATCCTCGTGGTCATCCAGTTCGTCGTCATCACCAACGGCGCCGGCCGGGTCGCCGAGGTCGGCGCCCGGTTCACCCTCGACGCGATGCCCGGCAAGCAGATGGCCATCGACGCCGACCTGAACTCCGGCCTGATCGACGAGGACGAGGCCCGGCGCCGCCGCGCCGACGTCAGCGCCGAGGCCGACTTCTACGGCGCGATGGACGGCTCGTCGAAGTTCGTCAAGGGCGACGCGATCGCCGGCATCGTCATCACGGTCATCAACCTGGTCGGCGGTTTCGCGATCGGCATGATGCAGCGCGGCATGGCACCCGGCGAGGCGATCGAGACCTACAGCCTGCTCACCGTCGGCGACGGCCTGGTCACCCAGATCCCGGCCCTGCTGATGTCGGTGTCGACCGGCCTCATCGTCACCCGCGCCACCACGCAGGGCGACATGGGCACCGACGCCGCCCGCCAGCTCTCCCAGCACAAGCCGGCACTGCTCATCGCCGGGTCCGCCGCCATCGCCCTCGCGCTGCTGCCCGGTATGCCGAAGGTGCCGTTCATCCTCGTCGGCGCCGCCGTCCTGCTGCTCGCGCAGCGGGCCAGGCCGCTGGACGCGCTCGACGAGGAGAAGTCCGACGAGCAGGCCGTCGTCCCCGCCGTGAACCCCGACACCCCCGAGGCGCTGCGGGCGCAGATGCGCGTCGACCCGCTCGAGGTCGTCCTCGCCCCCGACCTGGTCGACCTGGTCGACACCGCCTCCGGCGGCGACCTGCTCGACCGCGTGCGCGCGCTGCGCCGCAAGATCGCCCTCGACCTGGGCGTCGTCGTCCCGCCGGTGCGCACCCGCGACAGCGTCGACCTGCCCGTGTCGACCTACGCCATCCGCATCTCCGGCGTCGAGGTCACCCGCGGCCTCGCCCCGGCCGGTCGCCTGCTCGCCCTCGGCGACGGCCTCGAGGCGCTGCCCGGCACCGCCACCACCGAGCCCGTCTTCGGGCTCGCCGGCCGCTGGGTCCCCGTCGAGCTGCGGCACCAGGCCGAGCTCGCCGGCGCGACCGTGGTCGACCGCGCGTCGGTGCTCGTCACCCACCTGTCGCAGGTGATCACGACCAACGCCGCCCGGCTGCTGAGCCGCGAGGACGTGCGCGCCCTCGTCGACGGCGTCAAGGCCGAGCACCCGGCCGTGGTCGAGGAGCTGGTGCCGAACTCGATGACCCTCGGCGAGGTGCAGAAGGTGCTGCAGGGCCTGCTCGAGGAGGGCGTCGGCGTCCGCGACCTGCCCCGCATCTTCGAGGGCCTGACCAGCCGCGCCCGCGTCTCGACCGACCCGGACGGCCTGGTCGAGGCCGCCCGCGCCGCGCTCGGCCCCGCCGTCGCGGCCCCGTACGGCCAGGACGGTGCGCTCACCGTCCTCACGCTGGACCCCGTCCTGGAGCACTCGCTGGTCGAGGCGGTGCGCCCGAGCGAGAACGGCCCGGTGCTGTCGCTCGACCCGCACCGCGCCGAGACGGTGATGGACCAGCTGGCCCGCCTGACCACCGCCGCGGAGGAGCGGGGCATGGTCCCCGTCCTCGCGGTGGCACCCGGGCTGCGGTCCGCGACCCGGCGCCTCGTGGCGCTGGGCGTGCCCCGCCTCCCGGTCCTGTCGTACTCCGAGGTCGGCGGAAGCGGCCTGCGGATCGAGACCGTGGGGACGGTGACCGGCGCCGATGCGCTTGCTGCTTGAGGGTCCGGCGATCGAGCCGCTGCTCGCCCGCGTGCGCGAGGAGCACGGCGAGCACGCCCGCATCGTCGCCGCCGAGAAGGTCCGCACCGGCGGGCTCGGAGGCTTCTTCTCCAAGGAGCACTTCGAGATCACGGTCGAGGTGGACGAGACCGCCGCCGCGCCCGCCGAGCCTGCGCCGGCCGTGACTGCGCAGGCCGTGCTCGCGCCGGACGTGCCCGCGCAGCGCGCCGCCGAGCCCGTTCCCGCCCCGGTGGGCCTGGACGCGGTGCTCGCCACCGCCGAGGAGGAGGAGCTCGCGACCGCGCCGCTCACCGCCCTCGCCCCGGTGCCCGTCGCCGTCGCGGCCGCCGCCTTCGCCGCCGCGTCCGCTCCCGCGCCCGTCGCGGCACCGGTCGCGCTGGCCGAGCCGGTCGGCCTGCCCGAGCCGGTCGAGGCCGAGGCCGAGGTCGGGCAGCAGCCGCAGCCCTGGGTGTTCCGCCGCGTGGAGGAGCAGCCCGCCGTGCACGTGCCGCACCGGCCGATGTCGACCGAGTCGAGCGCCTTCGCCGACCTGCTGGCCGACCTGCAGCGCGAGCACGCGCCCGCCGTCGTCACCGACCCCGGCCCCGAGCCCGACCCGGAGCCGGCCCCGGTCGTCAGCCGCGAGCCGGTCGTCACCCGCGAGCCCGTCGCGCTCCCGGTCGAGGTCGCGCGCCCGCAGACCCCGCCGGCGCTCGAGGGCACCGGCCGGCACGCCCGCCGCTCGCGGCACGCCCGCTCCCTCGACGCCGCCACCGCGCTCGCCGACCTCGGCGTGCCCGCGCAGCTGCTC
>NZ_BAAHAF010000134.1:0-25740 GCF_054777815.1 Angustibacter speluncae
GGCGAGGGCGCCGGCGAGCCGGCGGGACGGGCGGTGGGAGCGGGTCGGGCGCACTGCAGACCTCCACGTGGGTGCCGCCCGCCTCGGACGCGGACGCCGTGAGGCAGGTCGCGGGGACGAGCACCGGGGGTGGACGGCCCGCCCCCACGACCTGCACCCCCCTCAACGGGCGTCCCGGGCGACGGTTACGCCGTTCGGACGCCGATGTCTGCAAGGGTGCGCCGACCGGGTGATGCGGCCGGCGGCGTGGTCGCCCGGACGGCCCTCGGGGGCGGTCGTGCGCCGTGGCGAGCACGGGCCGTGGTCGCGCTGCGTACCGACGCGTCGGGGTCGAGGCTGCTCCGGGCGCCCGCCGGGGTCCGTGCGGGGTCGACCCCGACGCGTCGGGACGTCCGCGGCGGGCAGGGGTCAGCGAGGGTGGTCGGACGGCTCGTCGCGCCACGACCGCCACAGCGCGGCGTACGACCCGTCCGCCGCGACCAGCTCGTCGTGGGTGCCGAGCTCGCTGACCCTGCCGTCCTCGACGACCGCGACCCGGTCGGCGTCGTGCGCGGTGTGCAGCCGGTGCGCGATCGCGACCACGGTGCGCCCCTCGAGCACCGCCGACAGCGAGCGCTCCAGGTGCCGCGCCGCCCTCGGGTCGACCAGCGACGTGGCCTCGTCGAGCACCAGGGTGTGCGGGTCGGCGAGCACGAGCCGCGCCAGCGCCAGCTGCTGCGCCTGGGCGGGCGCGAGCACGTGCCCGCCCGACCCGACCGTGGTGGCGAGCCCGTCGGGCAGGTCGTCGACCCAGCCGCGGGCGTCGACGGCCTCGAGGGCGGCGAGCATCGCGGCGTCGTCGGCGACCGGCGAGGCCAGCCGGAGGTTGTCGGCCAGCGTCCCGACGAAGACGTGGTTCTCCTGCGTCACCAGCGCGACCTCGCGGTGCAGGCGGTCCAGCGGCAGCCCGACGACGGGGACGCCGCCGACGTCGACCCGACCGCCGGTCGGCGGGTGGATGCCCGCGAGCAGCTTGCCGAGGGTCGACTTGCCCGCACCGGACGGGCCGACGACGGCGAGCCGCTCGCCCGGCTCGAGCCGCAGGTCGACCCCGTGCAGCACGTCGTGCCCCTGGCGGTAGGCGTACCGGACGCCGGTCGCGGTCAGCTCGCTGCCCTCCGGCTCCAGCCCGTGCGGCTCGCGGTCGGGTTCGACGTGGTCGACGCCGCTGATCCGCGACAGCGACACGGCGCCGTACTGCAGCTCGTCGAGCCACTCGACCAGCTCGCTCACCGGCTCGGTGAGCCGTACCGCGTAGAGGGCGACCGCGGTCACCTGCCCGACGGTGACCTCGACGCCCCACGAGGGACCGGCGGCCAGGAGCAGCCCGCCCCAGGCGAGGGCCGCGACCGCGGGCAGCTGGTAGGAGAAGTCGATCACCGGGAACCAGCGGCTGCGCAGCGCCAGCGTGTACCGCTCGGCCACCAGGCACCAGCGCACGGCGTCGTCGACCGCCCGCCGGCGCACGGCGCCGAGGTCGAGCGCGTCGACGGTGCGCGCGTTGTCGACCGTCTCGGTCACCACGCCGTTGAGCCGCGAGTACGACGCCCCCTCGCGCTGGTAGCCGCGACCGGCGCGGCGCAGGTACCAGCGCGTCGACACCCACAGCAGCGGGACGCCGGCCAGCAGCGCCAGCGCCACCGGTCCGCCGGCGACGGTGGCGCCGACGACGGTGAGCACCGTCGCGACGGTCGCGACGATCGTCCTCGGGACGGCGAACCGCACCGACCACGAGATGCCCTCGACGTCGTTCGTGGTGCGCGCCACCAGGTCTCCGGTGCCGGCGCGCTCCACGGCCGACAGCGGCAGCGACGTGACGCTGCGCATGAAGTCGTCGCGCAGCTCGGTGAACACGGTCTCGCCGAGGACGAGGGACGCCCGCCGGGCCGCCCACGTCAGCAGGGTCTCGAGCAGCAGCGCTGCCGCGAGGGCGAGCACCAGCACGTCGACGGTGCGCAGACCGGCGGCCTCGTCGCCTGCGCCGGTCACGGTGTCGACGAGGCGCCCGACGAGCCACGGCCCCGCCAGGCCCGCGGTGCTGGCCAGCGCGAAGAGCACCACGGTGACGACCAGGCCGCGCCGGTGGCGTCCGAGCAGCTCGAGCGCGCGCTCGCGGGTCGCGGCGGGGGACGCGACGGGCAGCCGGTGGGCGGCGCTCACCTCGTCACCTCCGCGGGTTCCCTCGCAGCAGGGCGGTCGTCGTCGAGGTCGCGCACCACGACCGAGCGGTAGGCGCGGCCGAGGTCGTCGTCGCGACCGAGCAGGTCGTGGTGGCGTCCCTCGACCACGACGGTGCCGTCGTCGCCGAGCAGCACGACGTGGTCGGCGCGGTCGAGCAGCGGCGGGCTCGAGGTGACGACCAGCGTGGTGCGTCCCGTGCGGGCGGCGTGCAACCGCGAGGCCACCAGCGCCTCGGTGTGGGCGTCGACCGCGCTCGTCGGCTCGACGAGGAGCAGCGCCTCGGCGTCGGTGAGCAGTCCGCGGGCGAGCGAGAACCGTTGCCGCTGACCGCCGGACAGCGACCGGCCGCGCTCGGTGACCTCGTCGTCGAGACCGTCGCGCAGCCCGTCGAGCACGTCCTCGGCGGCCGCGACCGCGACCGCGCGGCGGATCGCGTCGTCGTCGTGCACCCGCCGCGGGTCGAGCTCGGACCGGACCCACCCGGTGAACAGCTGCGGGTCCGAGCCCACGAGAACGACGCGGCGGCGGAGCACCTCGCGCGGCAGCGCGTCGACCGGGACGTCGCCGAGCAGGGCCGCCTGCTCGCCGTCCGCGTCACCGCTCGCGCGCGAGAGCCGTTCCGCGACAGCCGCGGACGTCGCCGGCACCGCGCTCACCAGCGCGGTGAGGCGTCCCGCCCGCACCCGGACGCCGCTGCGGGGGTCGACCAGGTCGACGCCGGCCGGCGGCTCCGGCGCGGGGTGCGCCGGGTCGGGGACCGAGGCGGGGACGGCGAGCACGCCGAGGATGCGGGACGCCGCGACGTGGCCGCGGCTCAGCTTCTGCAGGGTCTCGGTGGCGGTGCGCAGCGGCTCGACGAGGAACGCGGCGTACCCGTAGAACGCGACCAGCTCACCGGGGGAGATCCGCCCGGTGACCGCGAACCGGGCGCCGATCCAGGTGACGAGCACGACGAACGCGCCCGGCAGCAGGACCTGGGCGGCGTCGAGCACGGCCTGCACGCCGGCGACCCGCACACCGGCCACGCGCACCGCCTCCGAGCGCGCGGCGTACCGGTCGAGGAACACCCGCTCGCCGCCCAGCCCGCGCAGCACGCGCAAGCCGGCGACCGTGTCGGCCGCGAGGGTGGTGAGCTCGCCGGTCACCTCGCGGTGCGCCGCCTGCGCGGCCTGCAGCGGCTTCACCACGAAGGCCAGCAGGGCCGTCAGCACCGGGACGCCCACCGCCACGACCAGGCCGAGGGTGGTGGACGACGCGAGCAGGAGCCCCACGACCAGCACGTACGCGACCACGGACCCGACGAAGCGGGCGAGCACGTCGTAGACGTCGCCCATCCGGATCGCGTCCGAGGCGACGGTCGAGACGACCTCGCCGGTCGGCAGCGTCCGGGGCAGGGCGACGCCGGTGCGCGAGACGTGGTGGCCGACGACCTGCGTCGACCGCAGCGCGCCCTGGACCCAGCTCCAGACCGCCATCCAGTGCCGGACGAGGGTGGACCCGGCGGTGACGACCGCGAGGCCGAGCAGGACGAGGCACCACAGCACGAGGTCGCGGACGCTGCCCCGCTCGAGGCCGGCGTCGACCCCCTTGCCGATCGCCCACGGCACCAGGGCGCGCGCGAGCATCCACGTGGTGCCGAAGACCATGCCGATCGCGAGGGTGCGCCGCATCCTGCGGCCGGTCCACCGCAGGTACGCCCACGGCCCCGCGAGGGCCGGGACGGCCAGGGGCTCGCGGGGCGACCACGGCGTGCGCAGGTCGAACAGGCGCGCGAACCAGGACGGGGACACGTCCGACGACGGTACGCACGACGTCCCGTCGCGGCGAACGACTTCCGCGGTCGTCGCATCGGTCCCGGTGCGCCGCCTGCCGGCCCGGACGCGGCACCTACCCTGGACGGGTGCTGCGCACCGCCCTGCGACCCCGCTGGCTGGCGCTGCTGGCGCTCGCGCTGGCCGTCGCCGGCGTGTTCGCCGCGCTCGGCAGCTGGCAACTGGACCGGTCGCGGGCCGAGGCGCGCGAGCGCGACCTGCGCGCCCAGGCCGCGCAGACCCCGGTGCCCCTCGCCGACGTGCTGGCGCCGCAGCAGGCGGTGACCACCGAGGCGGGCCGCGCCACCGTGGTCGTCGAGGGCGAGCTCGAGGCCGACCGGGTGCGGCTGTCGCCGCGCCGCGAGCTCGACGGCCGCACCGGGTCGTGGGTGGTCGTGCCCGTGGTCGTCGACGGCACGCAGCCGGCCGCGCGGCTCGCGGTGCTGCTCGGCTGGCAGGCCGGTGACGACGTGCCGCAGGTGGACGGGGGAGCGGTCGACCTCACCGGCGTGCTGCGCGGGTCGGAGGCGCCGTCGGGCGCCGCCGCCGACGGCGCGCCGGGCGGCGAGGAGCTCGAGACGGTGAGCACCGCCGACCTGCTGAACGTGTGGGGCGCACCGGTCTACACCGCCTACCTCGTCGCGTCCGCCGACGACGCTCGCGCCGCGGGGCTCGAGCCCGTCCCCAGCGAGCCGGAGGCCCGCGGGCCCGGCTTCGACCTGCAGAACCTGTCGTACGCGGTGGAGTGGTGGGTCTTCGCCGCCTTCGCGCTGTTCGTCTGGTGGCGCGTCGTGCGCGACACCCACCGCGCCGAGCAGCTGCCCCCCGAGGACCACGACGCCGGGACGTCCCCGGACCCCGCCGCCCAGCCCGACCCCGAGCCCGCCACCAGCACCAGGAGCCCCGCGTGACCGAGCCGACCCCCACGACCGCCGCCCCCCGTCCGGTGCGGCCTCCGCGCAAGCTCGCCGGCGCGCTGCTGCGGTACCGGGTGATGGCGTTCGTCACCGGCGGGTTCCTGCTGCTGCTCTGCGTCGAGATGGTGCTGAAGTACGGGTTCAACGGCGGCGAGGCGGTGCTGGGCGACTGGATCGCGATCGTCCACGGGTGGATCTACGTCGTCTACCTCGTGACCGTCATCGACCTCTGGTCGAGCCTGCGGTGGCGGCTCGGCCGGCTCGCGGCCCTCGTCCTGGCCGGTGTCGTCCCCCTGCTGTCGTTCTTCGCCGAGCGGCGCACGACCGCCGAGGTGCGGGCGCTGATGGCCGAGCGCGGCGAGGTCCGCGCGTCCTGACCCCCGCCCGGCTCGGTAGCCTGCGCGGGTGAGCGAGCCCACGCCCGACCAGCCCGCAGCCGACCAGCCCGCAGCCGACCCCGCCACCGCGCAGCGCCCGGTCCTGGTCGTCGACTTCGGTGCCCAGTACGCCCAGCTGATCGCCCGTCGGGTGCGCGAGGCCGACGTCTACTCCGAGATCGTCCCGTCGACGACGCCGGTCGACGCGATGCTCGCCCGCGACCCGGCCGCGATCATCCTGTCCGGCGGCCCGTCGTCGGTGTACGCCGACGGCGCCCCGCGGGTCGACCCGGCCGTGTTCGAGGCCGGCGTCCCGGTGCTCGGCATCTGCTACGGGTTCCAGGCGATGGCGCAGGCGCTCGGCGGCGAGGTGGCCCAGACGGGGCTGCGCGAGTACGGCGGCACCCAGCTCGAGGTCGACGCGCTGCGCTCGGAGGACACCGTCCTCACCTACGGCCAGCCGATGCAGCAGAGCGTCTGGATGAGCCACGGCGACGCCGTCCAGGCCGCGCCGGACGGCTTCTCGGTCACCGCCACCACGCCGGGCGCTCCCGTCGCCGCGTTCGAGCACGCGGACAAGCGGCTGTTCGGCGTCCAGTGGCACCCCGAGGTGAAGCACTCGACCTTCGGCCAGCAGGTGATCGAGAACTTCCTGCACCGCGGCGCAGGGCTCGGCCGCGACTGGACCACCGACAACGTCATCGACGAGCAGGTGAAGCGGATCCGCGAGCAGGTCGGCTCGGCGCGCGTCATCTGCGGGCTGTCCGGCGGCGTCGACTCCGCCGTCGCGGCCGCGCTGGTGCAGCGGGCCGTCGGCGACCAGCTCACCTGCGTGTTCGTCGACCACGGCCTGCTGCGCGCCGGCGAGGCCGAGCAGGTCGAGCGCGACTACGTCGCCGCCACCGGCGTCGACCTCGTCGTCGTCGACGCGTCCGAGCAGTTCATGACCGCGCTCGCCGGCGTCACCGAGCCCGAGGCCAAGCGCAAGGCGATCGGACGGGAGTTCATCCGCGCCTTCGAGGGCGCCGCCCGCGACCTGGTCGAGAAGGCGCACGCCGAGGCCGAGCACGAGGACGGCGACGGCGAGGTGCGGTTCCTGGTGCAGGGCACGCTCTACCCGGACGTCGTCGAGTCCGGCGGCGGCGAGGGCGCGGCCACGATCAAGAGCCACCACAACGTCGGCGGCCTGCCCGACGACCTGCAGTTCGAGCTGGTCGAGCCGCTGCGCACCCTGTTCAAGGACGAGGTGCGCGCCGTCGGCGCCGAGCTCGGCCTGCCCGAGGCGATGGTCTGGCGCCAGCCGTTCCCCGGCCCCGGGCTCGGCATCCGGATCATCGGCGAGGTCACCCGCGAGCGCCTCGACACCCTGCGCGCCGCCGACTCGATCGCCCGCGAGGAGCTCACCCTGGCCGGCCTCGACCGCGACATCTGGCAGTGCCCGGTGGTGCTGCTCGCCGACGTCCGCTCGGTGGGCGTCCAGGGCGACGGCCGCACCTACGGCCACCCGGTGGTGCTGCGCCCCGTCTCGTCCGACGACGCGATGACCGCCGACTGGAGCCGGCTCCCGTACGACCTGCTCGCGCGGATCTCGACCCGCATCACCAACGAGGTGCCGGACGTGAACCGCGTCGTCCTCGACGTCACGAGCAAGCCGCCGGGCACCATCGAGTGGGAGTGAGCAGGAGTCGCCGCTTCGCGACCGGCTGACGGGGCGGGTGCTGCGCACGAAGCCGCCGTCCGTGGTCCCGACGCCGCCAGTGGTGGGTTCGCGGCCCTGGAAGCAACCACCCGTGGCGCCGGGGCCTCAGGCGGGCGGGTCGAGCAGGGCGGCCGCGGCGGCGCGGTCGGCGTCCGCGCCGGTGGTGAGCGCGTAGAGCGCGTAGCCGAGCGGCGACGCGTCCCACAGGTGCCGGGCCTGGGCGGCCAGTCCGGGGTGCGCCTCCCCACCTGCCTGCTCGTACGCCGCGATCGCCACCCCGAGCAGGTCCGGTCCCGCCGCGCCGTACTGGGCCGACAGGTCGCGCGCCGGGTCGTCGACGCGGGCCGTCGTCCAGTCGAGCACGCCGGTGAAGGCGCCGTCGGCGTCCAGCAGCACGTGGGCGGGGTAGATCTCGCCGTGCGTCATCACGGTGCGGTCGGGCCAGCAGGAGTCGTCGTCGAGCCAGTCGCGCCAGCCGTCCGCCAGCGAGGCGGCCACGGTGAACCCGTCGAGCACCCGAGCGACGTCGTCGGCCCACCCCTGCCGCACCTGCTCGGGGGTGCGCACCTCGACGCCGGCCGCCGCGGCCTGCTCCACCTCGATGCCGTGCAGCCGGGCGAGCAGGCGTCCGAGCCGATCGGCGTAGTCGCGGCTGGTCGGCTCGACGTGCCACACCGGCGCGCCGTCGGCCATCGTCAGGCCCGGCGCGCCCGGCAGCGCCGGGTAGGCGACCAGGTCGGCCGACCGCACCCGCCAGTCGGGCACGGCCACCCCCTCGGCCGCCAGCACGGGCCGGACCAGGTCGAGGACGCGCACCTCCGCGTCCATGCCGGTCGCGACGTCCGGACGCCGCGGCACGCGCAGCACCCAGCGCAGCCCGTCGGCGTCGTCGGCCATGACCACGCGGTAGTCCAGTCCCGCCTCCTCGACGCGGGCACCGTCGGCCACCAGGTGCAGGTCGTGCGCGGCGGCACGTCGCAGGGCGTCCTCGAGGGGGTCCATGCCCCGACCCTCGCACCCTCCGCGGCCGGTGCGCGTCCGCGTTCCGGCGTCAGCCGGCCAGGTCGCCGCGCAGCACCGAGTCGCCGGAGTGCGTCGGCTCGCCGTCGTCCGGCTCGTCGGAGACGTCGACGAGCGTGAAGCCGTCGGCGAGAGCCGTTGCGGGGACGGCGAACTCGCCCGAGTCGCCGGCCGCGAGCACGCCGATCGAGATCATCCGGTCGGTGCCGGGGCGGATGAGCCACACCTCGAAGTGACCGGCGGCGGTGCCGAGGTCGGCGGCGCTCACCTCCACGGTCTGCGCGCCGTCGGCGTGCTCGAGGAGGCGGGCGGTGCCGGTCGTGGCCGCGGGGTCGGCCACCGGCTCGAGCGCCACCGTGCGCAGCACCTCGGCGGGCTGCGGACCGTCCGACCGGACCAGCGCCCAGGTCGCGACGGAGCCGAGGCCGAGCCCGACGACGGCCGCGGCCGCGGCCCACAGCAGCGGCCGGGTGCGGCGTCCGCGCAGGCCGAGCTCGTCGACGACGCCCTGCCACACCTGCGGGGGCGGGGGTTCGAGGCGCTCGTGCCGCACACCGCGGACGAGCCCGGCGAGCTCGCGCAGCTCGTCCACCTCCTCGCGGCAGGTCGCGCACGACTGCAGGTGCGCGACCACGTCGGCGCCGTCCGGCGCGTCGTCCGCGTCCGGCTCGAGCGCGCGCGCGGCCAGCCGGTCGTGCTCAGGGTGCTCCATCGGCCACCTCCCCCAGGCGTCCGCGCAGCTGGAGCAGCCCCCTGCGCACGTGGCTCTTCACGGTACCCAGCGGCAGGCCCAGCGCGGACGCGATCTGCTGGTGCGTCCGGTCTTCGTAGAAGGCGAGCCGCAGGATGGTGCGGCGGGGGTCGTCGATGCGTTCGATCTCGTCGGCGAGCACCAGCCGCTCGACGACGCGGTCCTGCGGGTCGGGTGCGTCGGTCGGCCGGACGGCCCGCAGCGCCTCCTGGTCGCGGACGGCGCGGGCGCGGGTGCCGAGCCGGTCGGCCACCCGGTGCCGGGTGATGCCGACGAGCCAGCCCGGCAGCGCCGCGTCCGAGACCACCAGGGTGCCCCGGCTGCGCCACGCCCCGACGAACACCTGCTGGGTGACGTCCTCGGCGTCGCTGCGGTCGCGCAGCCCCCGCAGCGCGATGGTGAACACCAGCGGCGACCAGCGTCGGAACGCCTCGCCGAGCGCGGCCTGGTCGCCGTCGCGCAGACGGGCGGCCAGCTCGCCCGGCGCCAGCGCCGTGAGGTCGCCGCTGCTCACGTCCGCACGCTACCCCGCCCGCGGGACGCGGGCCCGCGGGCGGGGTGGCGGCCGGGCCCAGGCAGGGTCCGGGGCGGAGGGGCCAGGATCAGGTCGCCCGGTGCAGGTCGCCGGGTCCGGGGGCCGCCGTCAGGGCAGGTCGATCGGGCGCAGCACCAGCGTGATGCCGTGCGCGATCTGCTGGTTGCCGGCGTTGAGGTCGAGGCGCGGCACCTCGAGCTTGGGGTTGCGGTCGTCGGTGTCGGCGTCGACGAGCCGGATGTTGCCCGGGCCGTTCACCCGCACCGTGACGTCGCTGCCCAGGGCCGTGGTGAGCGCGGCGCCGTCCGACGCCGCGGCGGTGGCGCTGTCGATCGTCGCTCCCGGCACCACGTGGTAGAGCAGCACGGCCTCGACGGTGTCGATACCCAGCGAGGCGACGGCCGTGAACGCGGCCTCGTCGCTGGCCGGTGCCGACCCGGTGATCTCCTGCACCAGGATGCGGAACGCGCGGTCGTCGGGGATGAACGCGGTTACCGGCACCGTGCCGTCGGCGAGCACGGCCACGGGGCTGTCAGGCTTCGCCGCGAGCACGGCGTTCACCGCCTCGGTGACGACGTCGTAGTCGCCCCAGCGGCCGTCGAAGGTGTCGCCGTCGGCCGCGAGCACCTCGGCCAGGCTGGTGGTGCCGGTGGTGGCCTGCGCGGGCAGCGACCCGGCGGCCACGAGCGCGGCGGCGGCGGCCGCGGCGCCCATCGATCGGGTGAGCAGCTTCATCGGTCCTCGTCCTCTCGTGCGTCCGCACGCCACCGGTCGGTGGCGGCCCCCGTACGCACGACCTTTCGCGTCCGCCGACGCGTCCGGATGCAGCCCGCGCCGAGATGCGCGAACCGCTCGGAGCCCTATCATCCCGGCCGCCGAGGGGCCCGAGATCGGGCTCAGCGCGCGGCGAGCACCGCCGACGCGGCCCGCCGGCCCGAGACCAGCGCGCCCTGGATCGAGGGGGTGTCGCGGTGGTCGCCCGCGACGTGCAGTCCGCCGCCGAGCGCGACCGGACGGCGGGCGACGAGCGGCGGCGGCACCGCCGGCAGGGCGTGCGGCACGTGGTGCACGGTCACGACCTCCCAGCGCGCGGCGCTGGTGCGGAACAGGCGGGTCAGGTGCCCGCGCACCTGCTGCTCGGTCGGGACGCGGTCGTCGGCGAGCAGGGTGCTCGCCTGCACGAGGTGGCGCCCGGCTGGGGCGTAGGTGGGCGCCGCGTGCGACACCACCGAGGCGTTCACCACCGGCCCGGACGCGGTGCCGTGCTCGTCGACGTGCAGCACCGAGGAGTCGGCCGGGGCGTCGGCCGCCGCGAACCACCACGTCGCGAGGCCCTTCATCCTCGGTGCCGACACACCGGCGAGCCGGCCCGCCGTGGTCGGGTCGGTCGTCACGACCGCCGCCCGCGCCGACACCGCGCCCCACGGACCGCGGGCGACCCAGCGCCCGCCGTCCTGCTCGAGGACGTCGACGGGCGACGACAGGCGGACGGTCGAGCCCGCCGCGACGGCGTCCGAGAGCGCCTGCATCCCCGCAGCGGGGACGCCCGGCGTCCCCAGCAGGAAGGAGCGGATCAGCAGCCGCACCGCCGTGGCGGAGGTGCTGCCCGTGTCGTCGGCGAGGGTGCCGGTGAGGAACGCGTCGACGACGCGGCGCAGCCGCCCCTGCAGGCGGGCGCGGTCGAGCGAGGCCGCGAGCGTGGTGTCGTCGGTCGCCAGGAGCCGGCCCACCGGGCCGAGGGCCGGTGCCGCCCAGGCGCCGGCTGCGGCGGCCTCGGTGGCGGAGACGTACCCGCTCAGCAGGGTCGGCAGCAGACCGGAGGGCCGCCGCCGCGGGTCGAGCAGCACCTTGGTGCCGTGCGCGCCGGTGACGGCGACGCCGGGCACGAACTGCCGCAGGTCGAGCCGGTCGAGGTCGAGCACCCGGGGGAGCACGGGGTAGGACGGGTTGAGCAGCTGGAAACCCCTGTCGCACAGGAACCCGTCGACGTCGTCGGTGCGGACCCGGCCGCCGACGGCGTCACCGGCCTCGAGCACCACGGCCTCGACGCCGTGCTCGCGCAGCCGCTGCGCGCACGCCAGGCCCGCGAGGCCGGCTCCCACCACGACGACGTCCACCTCGTCCACGCGCCAACTCTGGCACGCCCCCCACGCGGGCGCCGCCCGGCGTGCCACCTGCGCCCGCGGCTGCGACGCTGCGTGCGTGACACCGAGGAGCGCGACCGGCGGGCACGTGCGGCTGGTGCTTCCCAACCAGCTGTTCGAGCAGCACCTGCGTGCGGACGCCGGCACCCGCTTCGTGCTCGTCGAGCACGACCTGCTGTTCCGCCAGCTCCCGTTCCACGCGCACAAGCTCGTGCTGCACCGTGCGAGCGAGCTGGCCTTCGCCGAGCGTCTGCGGGACAAGGGGTTCGAGGTCGAGCTGCTCGAGTCGGTGGCGGACGCGTCCACGGCCGAGCGACTCGGCCGACTGCTGCGCCGCCGGCGGCCCGACGAGGTGTCGGTCTTCGAGCCGGTCGACGACTGGGTCGAGCAGGACCTGCGCCGGGTCGTCGCCGACGCCGGGCTCGAGCTCGACGAGCTCCCCACCCCGGCGTTCTGCACCAGCACCGCCGACGTGCACGCGCAGCTCGGTGGCAGGCGTCCGCGGATGGCGAAGTTCTACGAGTGGCAGCGGCGCCGGCTCGATCTGCTGGTGGACGGCGACCAGCCGGTCGGCGGCCGCTGGAGCTTCGACGAGGACAACCGCAGGAAGCTGCCGAAGCAGGTCGGGCTTCCCGAGCTGCCGGCGCCCAGGCGGGACGAGCACGTCGGGGCGGCGATCGCCTGGGTGCAGGACGAGTTCCCCGACGCCCCAGGCGATCCCACGACGTTCGCGTGGCCGACCACCCGGCGGCAGGCCCAGGCCTGGCTCCGCCGGTTCGTGCGCGAGCGGCTCGCGCAGTTCGGTCCGTACGAGGACGCCGTCACCACCCGCGGACCGTGGCTGTTCCACTCGGCGATCAGCCCGGTGCTCAACCTCGGGCTGCTCGAGCCGCTCGAGGTGGTCGGCGCCGCGGTCGAGCACGCCGACGAGGTGGCCGGCACCGCGGAGGAGGTCCCGCTGGCGAGCCTGGAGGGTTTCGTGCGCCAGGTCGTCGGCTGGCGCGAGTACATGCGCGGCGTCTACGTGGTGCACGGCCGCCGGATGCGCAGCCGCAACCTGCTGGGGCTCGACCGCCGGCTCGGCGACGGGTGGTGGGACGGCACGACCGGGCTCGACCCGGTCGACCTCGTGGTCGGCCGGGTGCTCGATCGCGGCTGGTGCCACCACATCGAGCGGCTCATGGTGGTCGGCAACGCGATGCTGCTGCTGCGCGTCGACCCCGACGAGGTCTACCGCTGGTTCAGCGCGCTGTTCGTCGACGCCTACGACTGGGTGATGGTGCCGAACGTCTACGCCATGAGCCAGTTCGCGGCCGGCGAGCTCGTCACCACCAAGCCGTACGTGTCGGGGAGCAACTACCTGCGGAAGATGTCCGACGTGCCGCCGGGCGACTGGTGCGACGACTGGGACGCCCTGTTCTGGACGTTCGTGCGCGACCACCTCGACGGCTTCCGGTCGAACCCGCGCAGCTCGATGATGGCCCGCTCCTACGAGGGGTTCGACGCCACGCGCAAGCGCGCCCTCACCCGGCGGGCCGCCCCCTGGTTGGAGGGCGACGTCGCCGGGTGAGGGCGCGAGGTCGACCGGGCGTCAGCCCGTCCAGGTGTCGCGAGCGAGGACGCCGAGGTCGGGCTGGTCGGTGAAGAAGCCGTCGACACCCGCATCGAGCAGCGCGTGCACCTCGGCCACCACGTCGCCGTAGTCGGACGCGACCGCGTTCGAGCGCAGCGCCGGGGGGAGGAACTGGTTCTCGGCGCGCACCGTGTACGGGTGGACGGTGAGCCCGGCCCGGTGCGCGTCGCGCACCAGCGTCGTCGGCTGCCCGAGGGCGCCGTCCGCGGTGCGCGGGACGACCTGGTTCTTCTCCGGCCCGAGGCCGTCGACGAAGCCCGAGATCGACTGCAGCCCGCGGCGGGTGGTGAGGTCGGCGTAGGTGCGGGGGTCCCCGGCGGCGACCAGGTCGTACGGCGCACCGCTGCCGCCGGTGAGGAAGACGGTGGGCACGCGGAGCCCGAGCTCGCCCCGCAGCCGCTGCAGCGGCGTCAGCTCGAAGGACTGCACGAGGACCGGGTCGTCCCGGTCGTTCATCCGCGCCTGCCGCAGGGTGCCCACCAGCGGCTCCTCGAGCGGCAGCCCGATCGAGCGGAAGTAGGTGGGGTGCTTGATCTCGGGGTAGACGCCGATCTCGCGCTTCAGCTCCTTGCTCAGCGCCGCCCGCAGCTCGAGCACCTGCGCCAGCGTGGGCACCTGGTAGAGCCCGTCGTGGATCGTGTTCTCCTGCCGCACGGCCGGGATGCGCTCGACGGCTCGCAGCGTCTGCAGCTCGCGGAGGGTGAAGTCCTCGGTGAACCAGCCGGTCAGCGCCACGCCGTCGACCGTCCTGGTCGTGCGCCGGTCCGCGAACTCCGGGCGCGTGGCGACGTCGGTCGTGCCGCCGATCTCGTTCTCGTGCCGTGCGACCAGCACGCCGTCCTTGGTCGAGACGAGGTCGGGCTCGATGTAGTCCGCGCCCATCCGGGCGGCGAGCTCGTACGAGGCGAGGGTGTGCTCGGGCCGGTAGCCGCTCGCGCCGCGGTGGCCGACGACGAGCGGCCGCGAGGTGTCGACCGGCGCCACCGCTGCGGGGCGGGACGCGGGCGTGGCCGCGGCGCCACCCGCGCCGGCCTGCACGGCGAGCGGCGCCACGACCGCGACCGCGGCGAGGGCGAGGGGGAGCAGACGTGTGCGCACGGGGATCTCCTGGTGTCGCAGAGGGGGTTCGGGGCGTGCCAGGTCACGCAACCGCACCCGACCGCACCACCGGGCGGACGCGAGGCGACGGTCCGGTGACGATCAGGTGGCCGGCGGGAGCGCCGCCGGGACGGTCACCGGGTCGTCGGCGGCGCCGGCCCGGACGACCCCGGCCAGGTGCTCGTGCGCGGCGACACGCGCGCCGCTCCACACCACCGACCGCTCCACGGTGCCCAGCACCTCGGCGCCTGCCTCGACCAGGACGCCGTCGCCGGCGTGCAGCAGCGCGGCGTCGAGGTAGTCGGCCGGTGTGCCGCAGTCGATCGCGACGCCGTCGAGCGGCAGCAGGTCGAGACCCCTGGTGCGCTCCTCGTCGCGCCACAGCACCTCGTAGAGCCCGGTCGGCTCGGGAGCCAGCCGGGCCACGTCGTCGCCGCGCAGCAGGCAGGCGCCGACGTACCGCCAGCACCCCCGGTGGTCGGTGAAGTCGACCCGCCGCTCGCCCGCGGGGACGACGAGCAGGCGCGAGCGCTCACCGTCCCAGCCGTCGAGCAGCGACGTCACGACGGGCCCGTCCAGGAGCACGTCGCCGTTGAGCACCAGCGCGTCCCGCCCGGCGAGCCAGTCGCGCAACCCACCCAGCGCCCCCGCGGTGCCCAGCGCCGCGGGACGCTCGACGGCGACGTGCGCGCGGCCGTCGACGTGCGCGACGACCTGGTCGGCGAGGTGGTGCGCGTTCACCGCGAGCCGCGCCGGCCCGCCGCCCAGCACCTCGCCGAGCGCGCCGAGCGCGAGGTCGAGCAGGGTCGTCGCGCCACCCGCGGACGCGACCGGGAACAGCGGCTTGGGCCGCAGCAGCGACAGCGGTCGCGCCCGCTCGCCCGCACCCGCCGCCAGGACGACGCCGGCCGGACCGCTCACGCCAGCAGGCGCCCCTCGGCGGCGCCGGGCGTGGCTACGGCTCGCAGCAGGGCGACGATCTCGCGGGTGGGGCCGTCGGCGTCGGGGATCTCGTCCCAGCGGAACCACGCGTGGTCCTTGGCCTCGCCACCCACCCGCACGTCGGGCTCGTGGTCGACCTCGAGGCGGTAGATGACGTCGACCCGGCGCAGCGGCGAGTTCACCTGGCAGGTGAGGGGCACGCCCACCTCGATGCGCAGCCCCGTCTCCTCCCGCACCTCGCGGACGACGGCCTCGCCGGCGCTCTCGCCGCGGTCGAGCAGGCCGCCCGGCAGGCTCCAGCCGTCGCGGTGCGGCTGGCGCAGGAACAGGGTGCGGTCGCCGTGGGTGATCGCGACGACGGCGCCGACGGTGAAGCCCGGGGTGGCGGCGCGCACGACGGCGCGCCGCAGCGGCGCGGGGGTGCGGCGGAAGGCCAGCAGGGCCGCCGTGTACCCCCGGCGGCGCACGGTCGCGACCAGTCCGGGCATGACCGACACAGTACGTGGGGCCACTACCGTGCACCCCGTGGAACCCGAGCAGCCCGTGCGGCGCCAGCGCGTCGGCGCGTACGCGGTCTGCGTCCACGACGATCGGGTGCTGCTGGCCCAGCTGTCCGGCCGCACCGGTTCGCCCGGCACCTGGACGCTGCCCGGCGGCGGCATCGACCACGGGGAGCACCCGCGCGACGCCGTCGTGCGCGAGGTGCACGAGGAGACCGGGCTGCGGGCCGAGGTGGGTGCGCTGCTCGACGTCGACTCGGTGCACTTCACCGGCCGCTCGCCGTCCGGCGTCCTGGAGGACTACCACGCGGTGCGGCTGGTGTTCGCGTGCACGGTCGACCCCGACGTCGAGCCGCGGGTGCTCGAGACCGACGGCAGCACCATGGCGGCCGCCTGGGTGCGGCTCGCCGACGCGGGCGGGACGGTGCCGGTGAGCGAGCTGGTGCGGGTCGGGCTGGCGTCGTGGCGCCGCCACGTCGGCGGCTGAGGCGCCCGGGGGATCAGCGCGGCGCGCGCGGCTTCTCGCCGTCGTGCAGCCGGGGCTTGGGCTCCAGGCTGGACAGGCCGTTCCACGCGAGGTTCACCAGGTGGGCGGCGACCTCCTGCTTCTTCGGCTTGCGCGAGTCGACCCACCACTGGCCGGTGAGCGCGACCATGCCGACCAGCATCTGCGCGTACATCGGCGCGAACTTGGTGTCGAGACCGTTCTTCTTGAACGCCGCGGCGAGGATGTGCTCGACCTGCGTCGCGACGTCGGAGATCAGGCTGGCGAAGCCGCCGGTCGACCCGGTGACGGGGGAGTCGCGCACCAGGATGCGGAACCCGTCCGTCGAGCCCTCGATGTAGTCGAGGAGCGCCAGCGCGGCGCGCTCGGCGAGCACCCGCGGGTGGGCCGGCGCGTCGAGGGCGCCGGTGATCGACTCGAGCAGCTGCGAGATCTCGCGGTCGACCACGACCGCGTAGAGCCCCTCCTTGCCGCCGAAGTGCTCGTAGACGACCGGCTTCGAGACCTGGGCGCGGGCGGCGACCTCCTCGACGCTGGCGCCCTCGAACCCCTTCTCCGCGAAGAGCCGTCGCCCGACCAGGACCAGCTGCTCGCGCCGCTCCTTGCCCGTCATGCGGGCGCGTCCGGACGGCTTGGAGCGTGCGTCGGTCGAGGTCACGTCCCCCATCCTCTCCCACCGGCCGGCCGCGGCCGGCCGGTCGTCACTCCGACGCCGCGAGCCGGGCCGCCTTGCGGGCCGCGTTCTCCTCGCGGCGCGCGACGAACTTCGCCGCGCTGGCGTCGGCCTTCTCGAGGTAGGCGGCGAGCTCCTCGCGGGCCCGCTCACCGCGCGGCCCGAGGTCGGTGCGCTCGAACACCTTCCAGAACCGCAGCACCGGCATCAGGACCTCGTCGACGTGCAGCCGCTGGTCGTAGATGCCGGCCATCGCGATGGTCAGCGAGTTGCGGGCGAAGTCGGGCATCGTCGAGCCGGGCATCTCGAAGCCGACGACCTCGGCGAGCACCGCTTCCATGGTGTCGTCGGGGGCCAGGTCGAACGCCGCGGCCATCATGTTGCGGTAGAAGACCATGTGCAGGTTCTCGTCGACCGCGATGCGCTGCAGCAGCTTCTCGGCGACGGGGCAGCCGGTGGCCTTGCCGGTGTTGCGGTGGCTCACCCGGGTCGCGAGCTCCTGGAACGAGACGTAGGCGATGGTGCGCAGCATCGACTTCTCGCCGGAGTCGTACCCGGCGATCATGTGGACCATCCGCAGCTGCTCGAGCTTGACGGGGTCGACGCCGCGGGTCACCACGAGGTAGTCGCGCAGCGCGACGCCGTGCCGGCCCTCCTCGGCGGTCCAGCGCCCCACCCACTCGCCCCAGGCGCCGTCGCGGGTGAACCGGGTGGCGATCTCGCGGTGGTAGCTCGGCAGGTTGTCCTCGGTGAGCAGGTTCACGACCATCGCGGTCTTCGCCACCGGGTCGAGCTTGGAGTCGCCGGGCTCCCAGTCCTCGCCGCCGAGGAAGGCGAACTCGCGGCCCTGGCTCCACGGGATGTAGTCGTGCGGCATCCAGTCCCGGGCGATCCCGATGTGCCGCTCGAGGTTCTGCTCCACGACCGGCTCGAGGTCGATGAGCATCCGGGTCTGCAGCTCGGCCAGCCGGTCCGGGTCGTCCAGGGTGGTCATGACGCCTCCGCGGGGTGGGTCCGTCGCGCGCCGCGCGCGCGTCCTGCTCCGTACGCCACCGTAACCTACGAGGCCGTAAGCGACGAGTGCCGCGGGCGCCGCCCCTGGCAGACTGCGCACCGCAGTCGGTCCCCCGTCGTCCAACGGCAGGACAGCGGTCTTTGGAACCGCGAATCGAGGTTCGAGTCCTCGCGGGGGAGCAGCGGGACGGGCGGCCGGACGGGTCGTCCGGAGGGGGTGGCGGCGCGGGTACAGTGGCGCCTCGGTCCACCCGCCGCCCCGCCCTCGAGGAGACCGAACGCGTGCGCCCCAGCCGTCCGGCAGCCGCCGTGGTCCTCGCCGCAGGCGAGGGCACCAGGATGAAGTCGTCGACCCCCAAGGTGCTGCACGCCATCGGGGGACGCTCCCTGCTCGGCCACGCGCTCGCCGCCGCCGCCGCGACCGACCCCGAGCACCTCGTCGTGGTCGTCCGCCACGGCCGCGACGCGGTCGCGGCGCACGTCGGCGAGGTGGCGCCGCACGCCGTCGTCGCCGACCAGGACGACGTGCCCGGCACCGGCCGCGCCGTGCAGTGCGGTCTGGAGGCGCTGGCCGCGGCGGCCGGGGGCGCCGGCGCGTCCGGCACCGTGCTGGTCACCTACGGCGACGTCCCCCTGCTCGACGGCGCGACCCTGCGCGAGCTGGTCGCCGCGCACGAGGCCGGCGGGCACGCGGTCACCGTCGTGACCGCCGAGGTCGACGACCCCACCGGGTACGGACGCGTCCTGCGCGACGCCGACGGCTCGGTCGCGGCGGTCGTCGAGCACAAGGACGCCGACGAGGCCCAGCGGGCCGTCCGCGAGATCAACTCCGGCATCTACGCCTTCGACGGCGCGGTGCTCGCCGCCGCCCTCGGCCGTGTCGGCCGCGACAACGCCCAGGGCGAGATGTACCTCACCGACGTCCTGCGGCTCGCCCGCGAGGACGGCGGCCGGGTCGCCGCGCACCGCACCGACGACGTCTGGCAGACCGAGGGCGTCAACGACCGCGTGCAGCTCGCGCGGATGGGCGCCGAGCTGAACCGACGGCTGCTCGAGGGCTGGATGCGCGCGGGCGCCACCGTGGTCGACCCGGCCACGACCTGGGTCGACGCCGACGCGACGGTGGGCCGCGACGTCACCCTGCTGCCCGGCACCCAGCTGCTCGGGCGCACCTCGGTGGCCGAGGGCGCCACCATCGGGCCCGACACCACGCTGCGCGACTGCGAGGTCGGCCCCGGGGCGTCCGTCGTGCGCTCGCACGCCGAGGGCGCCCGCATCGGCGAGCGCGCGACCGTCGGCCCGTTCAGCTTCCTGCGGCCCGGCACGGTGCTCGGGACGAAGGGCAAGATCGGCGGCTTCGTCGAGACCAAGAACACCCGGATCGGCGACGGCGCCAAGGTCCCGCACCTCACCTACGCGGGCGACGCCGAGATCGGGGAGGGCGCCAACATCGGCGCCGGGACGATCTTCGCCAACTACGACGGGGTCGCCAAGCACCGCACCACCGTCGGCCGGCACAGCTTCGTGGGGTCCGACTCGGTGCTCGTCGCCCCGGTGGCGATCGCCGACGGCGCCTACGTCGCCGCCGGCTCCACCGTCACCGACGACGTCCCGGCCGGGGCGATCGCGGTCGCCCGCGCCCGCCAGCGCGACGTCGAGGGCTGGGTCGAGCGCCGCCGCGCCGGCACCCCCACCGCCGAGGCCGCCCGCGCGGCCCGGGAGCAGCAGGACCAGCACCCCCACCAGCCCCAGCACGCCCAGGAAGAGGCACAGCGATGACCGGCATCACCACCACGGGCGAGAAGCGCCTCGTCCTGATCAGCGGCCGGGCGCACCCCGACCTGGCCGCCGAGGTCGCCTCCGAGCTCGGCGTCGAGCTGGTGCCCACCAGCGCCTACGACTTCGCCAACGGCGAGATCTACGTCCGGTACGGCGAGAGCGTCCGCGGCTGCGACGCGTTCGTGCTGCAGAGCCACACCGCGCCGATCAACCAGTGGCTGATGGAGCAGCTGGTGATGTGCGACGCCCTCAAGCGCGCCTCGGTGAAGCGCACCACCGTGGTCGCCCCGTTCTTCCCGTACGCCCGCCAGGACAAGAAGCACCGCGGCCGCGAGCCGATCTCGGCCCGCCTGGTCGCCGACCTCTACAAGACCGCCGGCGCCGACCGGCTGATCAGCGTCGACCTGCACGCGGCGCAGATCATGGGCTACTTCGACGGGCCGGTCGACCACCTCTGGGCGCTGCCGCTGCTGGCCGACTACGTGCGCACCCGCGTCGACCGCTCGCGCCTGACGGTCGTGTCGCCGGACGCCGGGCGCGTGCGCGTCGCCGACCTGTGGTCGGACCGCCTCGGCGCCCCGCTGGCGATCATCCACAAGCGCCGCGACCCGAACGTGCCGAACCAGGTGAAGGTGCACGAGGTCGTCGGCGAGGTCGACGGCCGGGTCTGCCTGCTGGTCGACGACATGATCGACACAGCGGGCACGATCGTGCAGGCCGCCGAGGCGCTCAAGGAGAACGGCGCGGCCGACGTCATCGTCGCCGCCACGCACGCGGTGCTGTCCGGCCCCGCGGTCGACCGGCTGAAGAACGGCCCGATCTCCGAGGTCGTCGTCACCAACACCCTGCCGATCCCCGAGGAGCGGCAGTTCCCCTCGCTCACCGTGCTGTCGATCGCGCCGCTCATCGCCCGCGCCATCCGCGAGGTCTTCGACGACGGTTCGGTGACCAGCCTGTTCGAGGACCACTGACCGGCGCCGTGGGCCGCGTGCGATGAGGCTCACCGCCAGGGTCGACTACGCCCTCCGCGCGGCGTGCGCGCTCGCGGCCACGGAGCGCGAGTCGCCGGGGACGTGGAGCACGAGCGACCAGGTGGCCGCGGCCGAGGGCGTCCCGCAGCGGTTCCTCGAGGCGATCCTGCGCGACCTGCGGCGGGCCGGCGTCGTCGACTCCCGCCGGGGGCAGGACGGCGGCCACCGGCTCGCCGTCGACCCCTCGACCGTCACCCTCGCCGACCTCATCCGCGCCGTCGACGGGCCGCTCGCGCTCGTCCGCGGCACCCGCCCCGAGGACCTCGACTACCAGGGCGCCAGCACGCACCTGCAGGACGTCTGGCTCGCGCTGCGCTCGGCCGAGCGCCGGCTGCTCGAGGGCACCACGCTCGCCCACGTCGCGTCCGGGGAGCTCCCGGACGACGTGCGCGCGCTGCTCGCGCCCTGAGGCCGGGCGCCCCGGGCGTCCACCAGCAGGGACGCCCGTCCCACCAGGTGAGAGAACCCGGACGCCGGGGTGTGCGGACGCGCACCGCTGTGCCAGCATCGTCGAATCCGAGTGAATCGATCGACTTAGCCGGTGCGACCGGTGGTAGAGAGGACGGTGGCCCGTGCGCCGCTGGATCGTGCTGGCCTTGGTGGGCCTGGCAGCGCAGCTCGTCGACGGCAGCCTGGGGATGGCGTACGGGGTGACCTCGACGACCCTGCTGCTCGCGGCGGGCACGGCCCCCGCGATGGCGTCGGCGTCGGTGCACCTGGCGGAGGTGGGCACCACGCTCGCCTCGGGCGCCTCGCACTGGAAGTTCGGCAACGTCGACTGGAAGGTCGTGCGCAGGATCGCGATCCCGGGTGCGATCGGCGCCTTCCTCGGCGCCACCGTGCTGTCGCGGCTCAGCACCGAGTGGGCCGCCCCGTGGATGTCGGGCATCCTGCTCGCCCTCGGCGTCTACCTGCTCGTCCGGTTCACCTTCGGCAGCCTGAGGCGCCGTGCCGGCGAGGTCCGCTCGCGGTTCCTGGTCCCGGTCGGCCTGTTCGCCGGCTTCGTCGACGCCAGCGGCGGCGGCGGCTGGGGCCCGGTCGCGACCCCGGCCCTGCTCACCGACGGCAAGCTCGAGCCGCGCAAGGTCATCGGCACCGTCGACACCTCCGAGTTCGCCGTCGCGGTCGCCGCCAGCCTCGGCTTCTTCCTCGGTCTCGGGTCGGAGGTGCTCGACCTGCAGGTCGTCACCGCCCTGCTCGCCGGCGGCGTGCTGGCCGCCCCGCTCGCGGCCTACCTGGTGCGGCACGTGCCCCCGCGCGTCCTCGGCGCGGCGGTCGGCGGCCTGATCATCCTGACGAACACCCGCACGATTCTGCGCGCCGCCGACCTCGAGGCGAGCCTGGGCTGGACCACCTACGCGCTCGTCGTCGTGGTCTGGGTCGCGGCGCTCGTCGCCGCCGTCACGCGGTACCGCCGCGAGCGCGACGCCGACCCCGCCGAGCGCCCGGTCGACCTGCGCGAGGGCGCCGACGAGGACAAGCCCGTCCCCGACCCCGTCTGAGCCCCGGGCGCCCGCGGCGCCACCCGTCCCGGACCGGCCCGGGGACGCCTCCCGCGTCCCCGGGCCGGTTTCGTGCGACCGGCCCCGGCCGGGTAGGCTCTCCCGGTTGCCTCGGCGAGGGACGCGGCGCGGAACGGCTGCTCGTGCAGCACACCGCCCACGTCCGTGATCGACGCGGTGGGTCCGCCCGACGCGCCGTGCCACGCCCCGCGCCGAGGCCCGACACCACCGCACCGCCGGCACAGGTCCGGCGCCGTCTCCGAGGAGTCCTCCCGCATGTCCGAGATCAAGCTGTCCGCCCAGGCCCGCACCGAGTTCGGCAAGGGCGCGGCCCGCCGCACCCGCCGCGAGAACAAGATCCCCGCGGTCGTCTACGGCCACGGCACGGACCCGCAGCACATCACCCTGCCGGGCCACGACACGATGCTCGCCCTGAAGACCGCGAACGCCCTGCTGTCGATCGTGGTCGACGACGCCACGCCCGTCCTGGCCCTGGCCAAGGACGTCCAGCGCGACCCCGTGCGCCAGGTCATCGAGCACGTCGACCTGGTCATCGTCCGCCGCGGCGAGAAGGTCCAGGTCGACGTCTCCGTCCACGTCGTGGGCGAGGCGGCCCCCGAGACCGTCGTCACCGTCGACAGCCAGACCCTGCTGCTCGAGGTCGAGGCCACCGCGATCCCCGAGCAGGTCGAGGTGTCCGTCGAGGGCCTCGAGGCCGGCACCCAGGTGATGGCCAGCCAGGTCACCCTGCCCGAGGGCGCGTCCCTCGTGGCCGAGGACGACGTGCTCGTCGTCAACGTCACCCAGCAGATCAGCGAGGAGGCCCTGGAGGCCGAGCTCGCCGAGGCCGAGGCCGAGGCCGGCATCGAGCGCGACGAGTCCGAGGACGCCGAGGGCGACGAGGCCGCCGAGGGCGCCGAGGGCGAGGGCGACGCCACCGGCGACGCGGCCGAGGGCGACGCCGACAGCGAGTGAGCCAGACCCCCGCCGGGACCCACGACGAGCGGCCGCACCCCGGCCCGTACCTCGTCGTGGGCCTCGGCAACCCGGGGGCGCAGTACGCGGGCAACCGGCACAACGTCGGGCAGATGGTGCTCGACGACGTCGCCGCCGCGGCGCGCGAGCAGTGGCGCTCGCACAAGGCCCGCGCGGCGGTGAGCGAGCTGCGGCTCGGCACCCTCCCCGGCGGCGCACCGGGACCGAAGGTCGTGCTGGCGAAGCCGTCGTCCTACATGAACGTGTCGGGCGGGCCGGTCGCCGGCCTGGCGCAGTTCTTCTCGATCGCGCCCGAGCAGGTGGTCGTCGTCCACGACGAGCTCGACCTGCCGTTCGGCACCGTCCGGCTCAAGCGCGGCGGCGGCGAGGGCGGCCACAACGGCCTGCGCGACATCAGCAAGGCGCTGGGGAGCAAGCAGTACGTCCGGGTGCGCGTCGGCATCGGCCGGCCGCCCGGGCGGATGGACCCGGCCGACTTCGTGCTGCGCGACTTCTCGCCGTCCGAGCGCAAGGAGCTGCCGTTCCTGCTCGGTGACGCCGTCGACGCGATCGAGCTGCTGGTGCACCGCGGGCTCACCGACGCCCAGCAGGTCGTGCACCGTCCGGCCTGAGCCCACCCGCCTGATCCCACCCCGCGCCGGCGCACCCGCGCAGACGACGACGAGCCGACCCGTGAGAACGGGTCGGCTCGTCGCGTGCGTCGGGGGACCGGCCGCGGACGGCCGGCGTGCGACTCAGGTCAGCTGTGGGCGCCGCTGCGGCGGGAGCGGAGCACCAGCACGCCGCCGGCCGCGACCAGGGCGACGGCGGCACCGCCGGCGACCAGGGTCTCGGTGCCGGTGAACGCGAGGGCGCGGTTCGCCGTGGCGGTGGCGGCGTTGTTGCTGCGCACCTGGGGGGTGATCGTGGCCGACTGGGTCGGGCTGATCTCGGGCGGGTACGGGTCGGCCTGGGCGGCACCGGCGCCACCGAGGACCAGCGTGGCCGCGACTGCTGCGCCGGCGAGCACGCGGCGGGAGGTGGTGGTCATCGGGGTTCCCCTTCGGTCGTACGGAGCCTGAGCGGCTCGATGTGACAGATCGTAGCGCTGCGCGGCCGGGTGCGTGCGCCGATTGCTCCGAGTCGCGCGTGGAACGCCCTTCGCCCCACCTGAGGTCACCGGTGGGGCCACCCGGGTTCACCCGACCGGATGAGGGCAGCGGGTGCACCGGCGGACTCAGCGGTCGCAGCGGGCCGCGCCCGGCGCCAGGTCGGCCGCGTGGGTCAGCGGCTGCGCGACCAGGTCGGGGGCCTGCGCGTCGCCGCTGAGCCGGGCCGTGACGACCGCCGACCCGTCGGCGGGCACGTCGACGGGGAACCGCACGACCGACCAGCCGCGCTCGGTGCCGAGCTGCACCGGCACGTCGACGCCGTCGACCTGCAGGCCGTCGAGCCCGCGCGTCGGCGGCAGCCGCAGGCCGAGCAGCACCTGGTGCGAGCGGGGGTCGGCGCCGTCGAGCTTGTTCGTGACGTACTCGGGCAGCTCGGCGGGGACGCCCTCGAGCGACAGCCGCACCTCGACGACGGGCCCGCGGTCGCACCGGCTCGACGCCGCGACGTGCAGGTAGTGGTCGAGCTTGGACGCGTCCGAGTTCGTGAGGTCGAACCGCACCTCGCTGCGGCCGGCGCCGTCGGGCACCGACCCGGTGACGTGCAGGTCCTCGAGGGCGCCCTGGACCTCCTCGTCGCGCACCCAGACCTGCAGGTGGCCGTCGCCGGCGGACTCGCCCAGCGCCGCCCGCACCGCCGGGTCGGCGGGGTCGGCGGCCGTGACGGCCCCGAACGCCGCCGCCGACACCGCCCCGAGGTAGGCCTGCCGGGCCGGCTCGTCGTCGGCGAAGCGCTCGTACGCCTGGGCCTGCACGACGTCGACGACCGTGGCGGCGTCGAGCTCGACCCCCGGGGTGTCGACCGGCCCGGTGGCCTCGAGCAGGCGGGCCAGGGCGACGGGCGTGATCGCGACGACGCCGTCCGGCTCCGGGCGGCCCTGGGCCACCCAGAGGTCGGTCAGCAGCTGCGCGCCCTGGGGGAAGTGCGGGCTGAGGTTGACGTTCTGGCTGAGGCCCATCCCGTCGCCGTAGAGCGCGGTCACCTCCTCCGGCAGCTGCCGCGGCGTCGTGCGGAGGTTCTCGATGTCGTCGTTGGTGCCGGTGGACTCCAGCACGATCCGCCCGCCGTCGGCCCGCACGAGGCCCCACGCGCCGACGATGCCGCCGGTCGGACGCGACTCGGCGAGGTTCTGGAACGCCAGCAGGTAGGTGCGCGGGCCGTCGGCGCCGAGGGCGCCCGGGGCGATCCGGAGCCCGGTGGCGGTGGCGCGCGCGCCCTCCTCGAGCGACACGACGGCGTCGACCGCCTGGACGACGGGGTCGTGGAGCACGGCGAGCAGGCTCTCGGTGGGCACCGCGTCGACCGTGCGCCGGGCCCGGGCGCCGGCGTCGGCGGCCTCCTGCGCGCGGGGCGTCGCGGCCCGCAGCGCCTCGACGTCGATCGTGCCGGGCTCGGACGCGGCCTGGGCGGTCGCGACCTCGTCGGCGACCTCGGGCAGCGGCAG
>NZ_BAAHAF010000135.1:0-85580 GCF_054777815.1 Angustibacter speluncae
CTCGACGCGGCCGCGCTCGGCGACCCGTCCCTCGACCACCTCGTCGGCGTGCTCGGCCTCGGCCGCCAGCGCGGCCTCCTCCTGCAGCGCCCGCTCGGCCTGGGCACGCAGGTCCTGCGGGTCGCGGCCGGTGTCGGCGGGCTCGCCACCGTCGTCGGTGCCGAGCAGGCGGGTGCGCTCGGACGCGAGCGTGCCGGTGCCGCGCAGCCGCTCGCGCAGGCTCGACAGGGCGTACCAGGTCTGCGCGGCCTCGGTGAGCCGCGGCGCCGCCTCGGCCGCGGCGCGCTCGAGCGCCTGCAGCTGCTCGCGGGCGGCAGCGATCTCCTGCTCGACCTCCGCCCGGCGGGCCCGCAGCGCGGTCTCGTCGGCGACCTCCTGCTCGAGCGTGGAGGTCAGCTGCACCAGCTCGTCGGCCAGCAGCCGGGCCCGGGCGTCGCGCACGTCGGCCTGGATCGTGACCGCCCGCCGAGCGACGTCGGCCTGCTTGCCCAGCGGGCCGAGCTGGCGACGGATCTCGGAGGTGAGGTCGGACAGGCGGGTCAGGTTCGCCTGCATCGCCTCGAGCTTGCGGAGCGCCTTCTCCTTGCGCTTGCGGTGCTTGAGGACGCCCGCGGCCTCCTCGACGAACCCGCGGCGGTCCTCCGGCGTGGCGTGCAGCACCTGGTCGAGCTGGCCCTGCCCGACGATGACGTGCATCTCCCGGCCGATGCCGGAGTCGGACAGCAGCTCCTGGATGTCGAGCAGCCGTGCGGGCGAGCCGTTGATGGCGTACTCGGACCCGCCGGAGCGGAACATCGTCCGCGAGATCGTGACCTCGGTGTACTCGATCGGCAGCGCGCCGTCGGAGTTGTCGATGGTGAGCGACACCTCGGCGCGGCCCAGCGGCGCGCGGCCGGCCGTGCCGGCGAAGATGACGTCCTCCATCTTGCCGCCGCGCAGGCTCTTGGCCCCCTGCTCGCCCATCACCCAGGCGAGCGCGTCGACGACGTTGGACTTGCCCGACCCGTTCGGCCCGACCACGCAGGTGACGCCCGGCTCGAGGCGCAGGGTCGTCGAGGACGCGAAGGACTTGAAGCCCTTCAGCGTGAGGGTCTTGAGGTACAAGCTCGGGCTCCCGCTCGGGCCGGGGACGGACCCGCGCCACCCTAGTGGACCCCGCTACGCCGCCGGCCGGGGCGCCGCGGGCAGGGTGAGCCGCACCACCGTGCCGCTGCCGTGGCGCGAGCGCAGCACCAGCGAGCCGCCGTGCCGGGCCGCGACGACCCGGGCCAGCGCCAGGCCGAGGCCGGAGCCCGGAGTGCCGCGGGCGTCGCGTCCGCGGGCCAGCTCCTCCAGCACGAGGTCGACCTCGTCCGCGGGGATGCCCGGGCCGCCGTCGGCCACCTCCAGCACCACGGTGGCCCCCTCGTCGGAGCCCCGGACCTCGACCGGCGCCCCCGGCGGGCAGAACTTCACGGCGTTCGCGACCAGGTTGTACACGGCCAGGTAGAGCAGGTCGGCGTCGCCGAGCACCTGCGGCAGCGGCCACGGCACCGTCGGCATGGACACCTCGACGCGCGGCGCCGCGTCGACCGTGGCGGCGGACTGCTCGCCGACGTCGGCGACGACGTCGGCGACGACCGCGGCGAGGTCGACCGGCACGACGTCGATCGGCTGGGTCTCGAGCTCGGCCAGCTTGCGCAGGTCGCCGACCAGGCCCGACAACCGTCCCGCCTGGGACAGCACGGTCGCGTGCGCGCCGACGAGCCGCGGGTCGTCGGCCGACGGCTCGAGCGCGGCCGCGGCGGCACGCAGCGCGGTGAGCGGGTTCTTCAGCTCGTGGTCGAGCCGCTGCACGAACCGTCGGTGCGCCAACCGCTCGCGCTGGCGGTCCCGCTCCCGCTCGGCGGCTAGGGCTGCCGCGGTCCGGCGGCGGCCGCGGGCGACGAGCGCGGTGCCGGCCAGGACGGCGGCGGCGAGCACGATCGCGGTGCCCAGCGCGACCCCGGGCGCCGACGCCGACACCTCCAGCCGCAGGCCGCGCCAGGCGAGCGCGAGCGCGGCGCCGACCGCCACCAGGACGCCGGCCGCGGCGCCGGCGACCGCGAGCGGGCGCCTGCTCACCCGCGGGTCACCGTGCCGCAGAACAGGTACCCCTGCTGCGGCACCGTCTCGACGAACCTGGGTGCGGCGGCGTCGTCGCGCAGGACCTTGCGGATCTCGGCGACCCGGTGGTCGACGGCGCGGGTGGTGACCAGCGACTCGAAGCCCCAGAGCGCGGAGAGCAGCCGCTCCCGGGTGTGCAGCTCGCCGGGGTGGGTCATCAGGTAGTCCAGCAGCAGCGACGCCTTGGGGGTCAGCTGCACCGGCTCGCCGCCGAGCAGCACCCGGCGGGTGGTCCGCTCGACCCGCAGGTCGGCGCAGACCAGGACGTCGGCAGCCGGCAGCGGGGGCTGCCCCGGCACGGCCCGGCGGAGCACGGCCCGCACCCGGGCGAGCAGCTCCTGGGGGTCGAACGGCTTGTTCAGGTAGTCGTCCGCACCCTCCTCGAGCGCCGCGGACCGCTCGTAGGACTCGCCGACCTGGGTGAGCAGCACCACCGGGGTCCAGTCGCCGTCCGCGCGGAGCCTGCGCACCAGGGCGCGTCCGTCGAGCCGCGGCATCATCACGTCGCTGACCACGATGTCGGCGGGCTCGGCGGCGTGCGCGGCCAGCGCCGCCTCGCCGTCGACCGCCACCCGCACCTGCAGCCCCGCCCGCTCCAGGAACGGGCCGAGTGCGTCGAGGATCACCTGCTCGTCGTCGACCAGCAGCACCCGGGGGGCGACGGCCGCTGCGGGGCTCACGGCCGCGGTCCCGGTGGCGCCTCGACCGACCCCACCGGCCCGTAGGCGTTGCCGGTGCCGTCGTCGACCACCCGCGGGTCCCCGGACTCCCACGCCACCGTCACGGTGCTGCCCCGCAGCACCACCTCCTGGGCCGACCGCACGACGACCTGCGCGCCGTCACCGCTGACCACGAGCCGGTCCACGTCGTCGGCGACGACGGTGGAGGCGGCGGCGCCGACCTCCAGGAGGGTGCAGCGACCCGTCACGACGGTGCCCACCGCGGTCTCGTCGAGCCGCACCGCGGCGTCGTCGCACCCGGTGCGGCCGGTCGCACCCGGCGTCAGCAGGTCGCGGTCGAGCAGCTCGGCGCCGACCGGCGCCGCGGAGGTGGCCGGTGGGGGCGACGACGACGTCTGGGGTGCGGACGAGGCGCTCGCCGACGGGTCCACGAGCCGCACCGTGCACCCGGTCGCGCCGACCGCGAGCGCGAGCGCCGCGAGGGCCGCGCAGCACCGGCGCGCGGACGGGACGGTGGGCCTCGGCACGGGACGCAGGCTAGAGGAGCCGGCGGGTGCGCCCGGTCTCACCGTGCCCCGCCGAGCACGCCACCGACGACGCCGGCGACGACGAGGACGGCGAGCAGCACGTACAGCGCGCACTGGCCGTAGCCGAGGACGAGACCGACGACGGCGAGGGTCGAGCCGCGCTCACCGCGGCGGCGCAGCTGGGCGAGCGCCAGGTGGCCGAGCACGACCGGGATGATCGCGAACCCCATCAGGCCGGTGACGAGCGCTGCGACGGCCGCGCCGTTGGTCGACGGGACCGGCTGCGCCGCAACAGGGTCGAGCGTGCGAGCCGGGGTCCAGGTGGGGTGCGACATGGTTCCTCCTCGTGGTGGGTCGTGTGGTCCCACCACCCTGGAGCCGCACCCGGCCCGCGAGGTCGCACCCGCGTCGCAGCCCTGTCGCAGTGCTGCGACAGGGCTGCGCGTCGCTCAGACCAGACCGGGCAGCGGGTCGCCCTGGGCGTCCCACACGGCCACGCCCCCGCAGGTGCACCGCACGACGGCGTGCACGCCGCGGTCGTCGTTGACCACGCCGAGGACCTGACCGGCGGACGCCAGCCGGCGGGTCGAGCAGGACTTGCAGCTGACCAGGAACATGACGGCACCTCCAGCCGGTGTCGGCAGTCACTCGCTGCCGCTCGAGGTCCAGCCTAGGAACGGCGCGCTCATCGTGGTAGGCGATGATTCCTGGACGTGCCATAGGCTTGGCCTATGCTGTCGCTGCACCAGCTCCGCTGCTTCCTCGCCGCGTACGAGCACGGGTCGTTCACCACCGCCGCAACGGTTCTGGGGCTCACCCAGCCCTCGCTGTCGGAGCAGATCCGGCTGCTCGAGCGCACGCTGCGCACGACGCTGTTCGACCGTGTCGGCCGGGGCGTCGTACCGACCGAGGCCGCCCGCGCCCTGCGCCCGCACGCGGAGACCACGCTCGCCGCCGCCGACACCGCCCGCGACGCCGTGGCGGCGGTCTCCTCCCTCGAGACCGGGACGGTGCGGTTCGGCATGTTCGGCGCCGCGCGGCTCTACCCCGGCGCCGCGCTGGTGGCCGACGTGCTCGAGCGGCACCCCGGCCTGCGGGTCGAGCTGGTGGGCACCAACTCGACCGTCGTCATCGACGAGCTGCGGCAGGGCCGGCTGCAGGCGGCCGTCGTGGCCATCCCGGTCGTCGACGAGAGCCTGGCGGTGCGGCCGATCGCCCGCGACGAGCTCGTCTACGTGTCGGCCGACCCCGCGCGGACGAGCCAGCCGGTGACGCCGAAGCGCGTCTCCGAGGCACCGCTCGCCCTGTCGGACGCCAGCTTTCGCGAGGTCGACTCCGTGCGCCGCAACCTCGCGGGCTGGCTGCAGCGCGACGGCCGCACCGCGTCGTCGCGCGTCGAGGTCGAGGACGTCGAGACGGCGCTGGCGGTCGTGCAGCGCGGGCTGGCCGACACGGTGCTGCCCCTCGGCGGCCTGCAGGCGCTGCGCTCCACCGTCGCCCGCGGGCTGCACCACGTCAGCCTGCGCCCGCGGCTCTACGAGACCATCGCGATCGTTCACCGTCCGGACGCCGTGCTCTCCCCCGCCACCCGGCTGGTCATCGAGCTGGCGACGGCCCGCATCCGGGAGGTCGCCGAACCGGTGCACTGACCTCGCGGCGGCTGCGGCTCAGGGCATCTCCATCGTCTCGGCGCGCGCCACCTCGGCCAGCGCGGCGTCGAGCAGCGGCCCCGGGTCGCGCCCGCGCAGCAGGTGCGCCACGAGCACCGCGGCGGCCAGGGCGACCTCGCGCGCGGCGGGTGCAGCAGGCACCGGCTCGTCGGGGTGCACGCCGAAGGCGCCGGTCAGCACCACCACGAGGGCGGTCGCGTCCAGCTCCGGGTACCAGGCCGAGGCGCGCACGACGTCCTGGAGCAGGTCGGACAGGTCGTCGGCGTCGACGCCGTCGGGGTGCGTGCGCTCGACCAGCCCGCGCACGATGTGCCCGAGCACGAGCCGCACGTGCTCGGGCTCGACCCGGTCCAGCCGGGCGGCACCCTCGGCGAGGCCAGCGGGGTCGTCGCGCCCGGCGGCCCGCACCAGGTCGCGCAGCACGGCACGCAGGTCGCGGGCGGCGGCGGGCTGGGTGGTCACGCCCGCGAGGCTAGGCGGCGTCGCCGACGGCGGGCATCTCGGCCCGGCGGAACGGCGAGAGCGTCAGCAGCAGCGACGCGGCCGCGACCACGACGACGCCGAGCGCGATGACCGGCCGGTTGCCCCAGGCCGTGGCCGCGAGCCCCGCGAGCGGCGCCGAGACCGCCACCGACCCCCAGTTCACCGACCGGATCGTCGCGTTCATCCGCCCCCGCAGTGCGGGCGGCGTGACGGCGTTGCGGAAGCTCAGAGTCAACGGGTTCGTGATACCGCCGCCGAGCCCCCAGAGCAGCTGACCCGCCACGAGCAGCACGACGCCCCCGGCGCCCGGACCCGCGAGCAGCGCGCAGGTGAAGGCCGCGGCGGTCAGCCAGTCGGCGGCGACGCAGACCCGACCCAGACCCCACCGGCGGGCGAGCCGCGGCGCGAGCCCGGCGCCGACGACGGCGGACACCCCGGAGCAGGCGAGCACCAGGCCGACGGTCACGGCACCCAGACCGAGGTCGGTGACGGCGAAGAACACCAGCACGGTCATCACGGTCGAGTTGCCCAGGAACCACAGGTGCAGCGAGAGCGCGTAGGGACCGAGGGTGCGGTGACGGTAGACCCACCGGGCGCCCTCGGCCAGCTCTCGCCGCAGGTTCCGGCCCGTCCGGTCCGGCGGCGCGGGCTCGTCGGCGCGGATCGTCAGCAGCAGCGCCGCCGACACCGCGAACGACACGGCGTTCGCGAGCACCGCCACCGGCGCCGACAGCGTGCGCACCAGCACCCCGGCGAGCAGCGGGCCGACCGACTCCCCCACCGCCGACACCTGGTCGACCCGCGCGTTGGCCTGCGGCAGCAGTCGTTCCGGCACCAGGTCCGGGAGGAACGCCTGGTGCGCGGCGGTCGAGACCGTCGTGGCCGCTCCCGCGCCGAGCACCAGCAGCACGAGCACCGGGACGGTGAGCGCCTGCGCCAGCGCCAGACCGGCGATCGTCCCGAACAGCAGGGCGGACGCGAGGTCCGAGGCCACCATCGCCCGCCGCCGCCGCACCCGGTCGAGCAGCACCCCGGCGAGCATCCCGAGCAGCAGGGCCGGCAGCCACTGCGCCGCGCGCACCACCCCCAGCGCGGTCTGGTCGGCGTCGAGCGGACCGATCAGCAGCAGCTGCAGCGCGAGCCCGGACGAGAAGGTGCCGAGCACGGACACCCCGTCGGCGAGCAGCAGCCGGACGAACCCCGGGTGCCGCAGCACCCCGTCCGCGGTGCCGGCGATCAGCGCTCCTCGAAGCCGTCCGGCACCCGCACGGGCGGCAGCCGGTGCGCCGTGACGCCGTCGACCCGCCCCGGGCGGCCCGCGGCGCCCGGCTCCCCGAGCAGCGCCAGCAGCCGCTCGCACGCCGCGGGGTCGCCCTGCGCCAGCACCTCGACCCGCCCGTCCGGCAGGTTCTTCGCCCAGCCGCGCAGGCCGAGCTCGAGCGCGCGGCACCGCGTCCACCAGCGGAAGCCGACACCCTGGACGTGGCCGCGGACGAAGGCGGTCACGCGGACCACGTCGGCGGGCACCTCGGCGTCGGTCACGGACCCACCCTCTCGCACCTACCCTCGGGCCATGACCGAGCGTCCCGAGATCGAGTGCTGGCTCACCGACATGGACGGCGTGCTGGTGCACGAGGACACCGCCCTGCCGGGGGCGGCCGAGTTCATCCAGCGCCTGGTCGACCGCGAGCGCCGGTTCCTGGTGCTCACCAACAACTCGATCTACACCCCGCGCGACCTCGCCGCGCGGCTGCGGGCCGGCGGCCTGGTGGTCCCCGAGGAGGCGATCTGGACCTCCGCCCTCGCCACGGCGCAGTTCCTCGACAGCCAGGTCCCGTCCGGCTCGGCGTACGTCATCGGCGAGGCCGGGCTGACCACCGCGCTGCACGAGGTGGGGTACGTGCTCACCGACACCGACCCCGACTACGTGGTGCTCGGCGAGACCCGCACCTACTCGTTCGAGGCCATCACCCGGGCGATCCGCCTGCTGGAGGGTGGCGCGCGGTTCATCTCGACCAACCCCGACCCGACCGGCCCGTCCGCGGAGGGACCGCTGCCAGCGACCGGCGCCGTGGCCGCGCTCATCACCCGGGCGACCGGGAGGGAGCCGTACGTCGTCGGCAAGCCGAACCCGATGATGTTCCGGTCCGCGATGGACCGCATCGACGCCCACTCGGCCACCACCGCGATGGTCGGCGACCGGATGGACACCGACGTCGTCGCCGGCATCGAGGCCGGCCTCGAGACCACCCTGGTGCTCACCGGTTCGACCCGGCGCGACCAGGTCGACGGCTTCCCGTTCCGACCCACGCGGGTCGTCGAGTCCGTCGCCGACCTGGTCGACCTGGTCTGACCCTCACTCGTACGGCGTGGCCCCCCGCGCCTGCCGCAGCAGGTCGACCAGCTCCCGGGCGCCCTCGACCTCGCGCTCGGCGAGCTGCTCGGCCCGCGCCAGCACCGGCTCGAGACCGGCGGCGACGTCGACCGGCTGCTGCTGCTCCTGGCCGTCGACGGCGTCCGCTGCCGGCTGGGCCCGCAGCACCTCCGCGGCCGCGGCGACCGTGGCGGCCAGCTCGACCCGCTCGTCCCCGCCACGGGTCGACAGCGGCCAGGACCGCTGCTGCACCGCGCCGCCCTCGGCGACCGACTCCCACCGCAGGTCGACGGTGCCGATCTGCTCGGCGCTCGCGCCCTGCGCGCGCCGCACCTCGTACAGCGCGGTGACGGTGTGGCCGGCGCCGACCTCGCCGGCGTCCACGGTGTCGTCGAGGAAGTCCTCGTCGGCGATCGCCCGGTTCTCGTAGCCCAGCAGGCGGTACTCGGCCACCTGCGCCGGGTCGAACGAGACCTGCAGCTTGGCCTGGCGGGCGATCACGGTGAGCGTGCTCGTCAGCTCGTCGCCGAACAGCCGCTGCGCCTCGTCGGCGGTGTCGACGTGGCTGTAGAAGCCGTCGCCCTGGTTCGCGAGCTGCTCCATCATGTGGTCGTCGTAGTTCCCCGTGCCGAAACCCACTGACACCAGGTTGATCCCGCGCTGGCCCTCCTGCCGGATCGTCTCGACGATCGAGCCGGGGCCGGTGTCGCCGACGTTCGCGACGCCGTCCGAGGCGAGCACGACGGCGTTGACGCCGTCCTGCCGGAACATCTCGCGGGCCTGGGCGTAGCCGAGGCGGATCCCGCCCTCGAGGTTGGTGCTGCCGTCGATCTGCAGCCCCCGCACGGCCCCGAGGAGGGCGGCGCGGTCGGAGACCGGCGTCGGCGGGAGCAGGACCGCTGCCTCGCTGCCGTAGGTCACGACCGCGACGGTGTCGTCCTGGCGGAGGTTCTCGGCGAGCACCTCGAGCGAGCGGCGCACCAGCCCGATCCGGTCCTCGCCGTCCATCGAGCCGGACACGTCGACCACGAGCGTCACGGCCGCGGGGGGACGCTGCTCGTCCGGCACCTCGCGGGCCGCGAGGCCGACGCGCACCAGCTCGGTGCCCTGGGTGCCGGTCAGGGTGGCGGGGGTGCCCCCGGTGACGACCGCGAAGTCCTCGCCGGTCGGCGCGCGGTACCCGTAGTCGAAGGCGTTCACCCACTCCTCGGTGCGGACGGCGGCCGCCGGCGGGAGGTAGCCCTGCGCCACGAGCTCGCGCGAGACGGTGTACGAACCGGTGTCGACGTCGAGCGCGAAGGTCGAGCGCGCGTCCTCCACCGTCGTGACGAACGGGTTGCGGCCGACGTCGACGAAGGTGTTGTCCTCGGTCGGGGCGGGCGGGACCGGACCGGGCTCGGGCGGCAGCGCGGCGTCCGGCGCGACGGCGCCGGTCTCCGAGGTGGCGTAGTCGCCCCCCGAGTCGCTGCAGCCGCTCACCAGCGCGGCGAGCGCGACCGGGACGGCGAGGGCGGTCATCCAGCGGGTGCGTGTCGTGGTCATGCGGGCTGCGACGCACGAGGTGCGGCAACCGGTTCCACGCGGTCCCGGTCGTGACCGGTTCGAGATCAGGCGGTGATCGGGCCGTGGTCGGCACCGCCCGCGGCGGGCCGGTCGACCTCGACCTGCGGACGCCGCTGCCACAGCGCCCACTCCGCGCTGATCTCGCCGGCGGTGCGCAGCAGCAGCGGCAGGTGGTCGTGCAGCAGCCGCTCCGTGGTCGTCTCGGCCGCGTGCACGGTCACGTTCGCCGCGGCCCGCACCTGCCCCTCGGCGTCGCGCACGGGCACCGCCACCGACCGGACGCCCGGCGCGAGCTCCTCGTCGGCGAGCGCCCAGCCGCGGGCCCGCACCTGCACGAGCTCGGCCTCCAGGTCGTCCCGCAGCCGCGTGGTGACCGGCAGCCCGGACCGGCTCGGCTCTGCCAGCACCGCCGCGAGCCGCCCCGGCGGCAGCGCCGCCAGCAGCACCTTGCCCTGCGAGGTCTGCGGGGCAGGGAACCTGGTCCCGATGTCGACGCGCAGCGCGATCAGCTTCGGGACGGCCACCCGCGCGACGTAGACGATGTCGGAGCCGTCGAGCTGGGCCATCGACGACGACTCACCGGTGCGCGCGACCAGGTCCTCCAGGTGCGGACGGGCGATGTCCCACAGCCCCAGGCCGCTCACGTACGCCGTGCCGAGCGAGAGCACCTTCGGGGTGAGCCGGAACACGCCGTCGGACGACCGCACGAACCCGAGCTCCTCGAGGGTGAGCAGCAGCCGGCGCGCGGTCGGGCGGGCGAGGCCGGCGGCCGCCGCCACCTCCGACAGGGTCATCGCCGGTCGCCCGCCGTCGAAGCAGGCGAGCACGTCGAGCCCGCGCGCGAGCGCCTCGACGAAGTCGGGACCCGTCCCGCGTCCGGCCACGTGCCACCCCCTCCGCTCGTCGTGCCTGCACCCACCTGCCGGTGCGTCAGCCGAACATGCTCCCACGGGCCTCGTGCGTGGCCGACGTCTTGTACTCCGTGTACTGGTACGGGTTGTCGAGCACCTCGTCGGTCGGCAGGTCGGGGTTCATGCCCTGCTGCCACACGTCCTCGCCCATGTCGGCACGCAGGTGCTCGACCGTCGCCTCGACCGCCGAGCGCACGGCGCCGAGGTCGGCCCCCACCAGGCGGCCCTCGTGCTTGACCACGCGCCCACCCACGAGCACGGTGTGCACGTCGCCGCGCTGGGCCTGGAACGCCACGTGGCCGTACGGGTTGAGCACGGGGAACGACACCGGCGACGCGTCGTTCTTCAGCAGCACGACGTCGGCCGCCTTGTCCGGCTCGAGGCTGCCGATGTCGCTGCGCCGCAACGCCTCTGCGCCGCCGCGGGTCGCCCAGGCGACCACCTGCTCGGCCCGCAGGTGCACGTGCGTCACGGTGTCGCCGGCCACGTGGGCCTCGAGGTGCTCGCGCGAGCGGTCGGCGCCGAGGGTGGTGCGCATCGCGGAGAACAGGTCACCGCTCCACCACACGCTGGTGTCCATCGACAGCGACACGGGGATGCCGTGCCGGCGCAGCTGCCAGGTGGGCGGGTACCCCTGCCCCGCGCTCTGCTCCGACTCGGTCGAGACCGACACCGAGCCGCCGGAGGCCGCGATCCGGTGGTAGGAGTCCGTCGACAGCGTCGCCGCGTGCACGTACACGGTCTCGGGCGTGGCGAAACCGTTCTCGTGCATGAGCCGGATGCCGTCGTCGTTGGTCGCGCCCCACACGCCCGCGTGCGTGCTGACCGGGAGACCCAGCTCGCGCGCCACCTCGAAGGCCGCTCGCTCGGGGAACGCCGGGTCGCCGGTGACGTCGAACGCGAGCTGGACGCCGAGTCGGCCCTCGTCGCGACGGCGCTGCAGGAAGCCCTGCACGGCCTTGTCCGCCGTCCACTCCCACGGACCGGCCTGGATGTTGCCGTACGCCAGCACGAACCGTCCCGGGACGCCGACGAGGGCGTCGGCCGCGGCCTCGGCGTGGTCGACGGACTGCAGGCCGTGCGACCAGTCGACGGTGGTGGTCACGCCGGCGTCCAGCGCCTCCCAGGCGGCCAGCGCGTTGCCGGCCGCGACGTCCTCGGGACGGAACCGCCGGCCGTGCTCGAGGTAGTACCAGACGAAGTACTGGGTCAGGGTCCAGTCGGCGCCGTACCCGCGCATCGCGGTCTGCCACATGTGCCGGTGGGTGTCGACCATGCCGGGCATGACGACGCCGCCGGACGCGTCGACCTCCGTCGTGCCGTCCGGCACCTCCAGGTCGACGCCCACGGCGGCGACCTTCCCGTCGACGACGAGGACGTCGCCAACCGGCAGCACGGTGCGGGCGTCGTCCAGGGTCAGCACGGTGCCGCCGCGCAGCACGAGGGGGCGGCCGTCCTGCGGGACGGGGGTGGTCGTCGACATCGTCGTCTCCTCCAGCCGGGCCGGGATCGCTGCGGACGACCGTCCGTCTGACGGCGGATCACCGGGCTGGCGCCACTGTCACCGCGCCGCGACGATGCTGTCAAGACCTTGACATCGTCGGCCTCGACCTCGTTGACTGCCAGACGACCGCAGAACGGACGCTTGTCCGTTCACGACGAGGAGGAGACGCCGATGCCGAGCTCGGGACCCCTGTCCGGGCTGCTGGTCGCCGACTTCTCCCGCGTGCTGGCCGGGCCCTACGCCACCATGCTGCTCGCCGACCTCGGCGCCGAGGTGGTGAAGGTCGAGAGCCCCGGCGGCGACGACACCCGCTCGTGGCGCCCACCCGTCCGCGACGACGTGTCGACGTACTACCTCGGGGTCAACCGCAACAAGCGCTCGGTCGCGCTCGACCTCAAGGACGACGGCGACCTCGCCGCGGCGCAGGAGCTCGCCCGACGGGCCGACGTGCTCGTCGAGAACTTCAAGCCGGGCGGCCTGGCACGGTTCGGCCTCGACTTCCCCACCGTCTCGGCGACCAACCCGAAGGTCGTCTACGCGTCGATCAGCGGGTTCGGCAGCGGCCCGGGTGGCGCGTCGCTGCCGGGGTACGACCTGATCGTGCAGGCCATCTCCGGCCTGATGAGCCTGACCGGCGACCCGGACGGCGAGCCGTTCCGCGCAGGCATCTCGGTGTTCGACGTGATGGCCGGGCTGCACGCGACGATCGGCGTGCTGTCGGCGCTGCACGACCGCGAGCGCACCGGCGAGGGCCAGCACGTCGAGGTGAACCTGCTGTCGTCCGCGCTGTCGGGGCTGGTGAACCACTCCAGCGCGGTGGTCGCCGGTGGCGTCGTGCCGTTCCGGATGGGCAACAGCCACCCCAGCGTCTTCCCCTACGAGCCGCTGCCGTGCTCGGACGGCGACCTGATCGTCACCGCCGGCAACGACACCCAGTTCGCCCGGCTGGCCGAGGTGCTCGGTGTGCCGGAGCTCGCGACCGACGAGCGGTTCGCGCGCAACGCCGACCGCACCGCGAACCGCGAGGAGCTGCGGCCCCTGCTGGTCGAGCGGCTCGCCACCCGCACCAAGGACGAGTGGTTCGACGCGCTGATCGGCGCGGGCGTGCCGTGCGGCCCGATCAACACCGTCGACCAGGGCGTCGCGTTCGCCGAGAAGGTGGGGCTCGAGCCGGTCGTCGAGGTCGGCGAGGGCGCGGCCGCCGTGCCCTCGGTCCGCAACCCGATCCGGTTCTCCCGCACGCCCGCCGGGTACCGGCTGCCCCCACCGGGCCTCGACGAGCACGGCGACGAGATCCGCCGCTGGCTGACGACCCCGCAGGAGGACGCGTGAGCGACGACGGGCTGCGCTTCCCCACTTCGCTCGGAACCTCCACCGCCGACGAGATCCGTCTGCTGGGGCGCGATCTCACGGCCGACCTGATGGGCCAGGTCGGGTTCGGGGAGCTGGCGTTCTGGCTCGTCGCGATGCGCAGGCCCACACCGTCCGAGACCCGGGTGTTCGAGGCGGTGCTCGTCGCGCTGGCCGACCACGGCTTCACCCCCACCGCCATCGCGGCGCGCCTCACCTACCTGTCCGCCCCCGACTCGCTGCAGGGCGCGCTGGCCGCCGGCCTGCTCGGCGGCGGCTCGCGCTTCCTCGGGGTCACCGAGGACTGCGGCGCGTGGCTGCACGCGGCGCTCGACGACCTCGGGGACGACCACCCGACCACCGACGAGGGCTGGGACGCCGTCGCGCTCGAGGCCGTGCGCCAGACCAAGGAGTCCGGCCGCTACGTCCCCGGGCTCGGTCACCCGGTGCACAAGCAGGGCGACCCCCGCACGCCGGTGCTCGTCGCCATCGCGGACGAGGAGGGCCTGCGCGGACCCCACCTGCGGCTGTTCGAGGCGGTCGGACGCGTGCACGAGCAGGTGCTCGGCCGGCGGCTGCCGCTGAACGGCGCAGGCGTCTGCGGTGCCGCGCTGGCCGACCTCGGGCTGCCGGTCGAGCTGCTGCGCGGGTTCGCGCTGCTCGCCCGCGCCGCGGGGCTCCTCGGCCAGATCGCCGAGGAGCGCAGGCGGCCCATCGGCATGGACGCCTACCTCGCCGTCGACCGCAACGCCGTCTACGTCGACCCCGACCCGTCCGACCCGCAGGACTGACAGGAGCGCAGCATGGCCACCCTCGCGGCGGTGATCGCCTCGACGCACCACCCGTTCTACTACCGCGCCAGCACGGCGACCGGCGACGACCGGCCCCCGTTCGCCGACGAGTGGGTCGCGAAGATCGAGCGGTTCCGCGAGACCCTCACGGCCGCACGGCCGGACGTGCTCGTCATGGTGGGCAGCGACCACTTCCACCAGCTGTGGCTCGACAACATGCCGCAGTTCCTCGTCGGCAAGGCGCCCTTCTACGACGCCAACTGGTACAACGAGGAACGCGAGTTCGGGCTGCCCCGCATGACGCTGCAGGGCGAGGAGGACCTGTCGGCCCACCTGCTGCGCCAGGGCCTTGACGCCGGGTTCGACCTGGCGTTCAGCAACGAGCTGCGCATCGACCACAGCGTCACCTGCCCGATCATCACGCTGCGCCCTGAGGCCGACCTGCCGATCGTCCCGGTCTACACCAACATCTTCGCTCCCCCGCTGCCGCAGCCGAAGCGGTTCGTGCAGCTGGGCAGGGCGATCCGCGAGATGGTCGAGTCGTGGCCGTCCGACCAGCGGGTCGCGGTGATCGGCACCGGCCACCTGTCGCTCGAGCTCGGCGGGCCGCGCCAGTTCGGCGAGCACGGACCCGACCCCGAGTTCGACCGCAAGGCGGTCGACTGGATCGCGAGCGGCGACATCGAGGGCGCGCTCGCCGAGGTGACGCTCGACAGCCTGCACCTGCCGGGCAACGCCACCCACGGCTTCATGGACTTCATGCTCATGCAGGGCGTGGCCGGTGACGGCCAGAAGGCGCACCACGTCGACACCCTCGACCTGTTCCACACCATGGAGGCGTACTTCACCTGGTACCCCGACGGCCAGGTGCCCGACGGCCTGTCGGGAGGTGCGGCGTGAGCAAGTACCTGCTCGACAAGTTCCTGTTCACCGTCGACCGCGACCCCGAGCTGGTCGAGCGCTACCGCGACGACCCCGCCGGCCTCGTGGCCTGGTGGGAGGACGAGATGGCGAACCGGCTGCTGGGCTGCACCACGGGCGAGCAGAGCACCTGGCTGCGCCTCTCCGACGAGGAGCGCGACGTCCTCGTGCGCCAAGACCACGTGCGGCTGTTCGAGCTCGGCGCCCACCCGTTCCTCACCCTCACGCTGTTCATCGCCGTGTTCGAGCGCGACCACGGGCCGCTGGAGTACCAGCTCGCCTACGCTCGGGCGATGGAGCACATCACGCTGCCGTACCCGGACATCGCCACGTGAGCCGGCCGAGGCTGCTGCTGCTCACCTGCAGCACCCGTCCGAGCCGCAAGGGACCGGCCGTGGCGTCCTGGGTGGAACGAGAGGCGTTGCGGCACGGCGGTTTCGAGGTCGACCCGGTCGACCTCGCCGAGATCGCGCTCCCGCTGCTCGACGAGCCGCACCACCCGAAGCTCGGCCGCTACGAGCACGAGCACACGAAGGCGTGGAGCGCGGTCGTCGATCGCGCCGACGCGGTGGTGCTGGTGTTCCCCGAGTACAACCACTCGTTCCCGGCGACGGTGAAGAACGCGCTCGACCACCTGCACCGCGAGTGGGCCGACAAGGCGGTGGGTCTCGTGTCGTACGGCGGCGCGTCGTCCGGGCTGCGGGCCGCGGCCGCACTCAAGCCGGTGCTCACGTGCCTGCGGATGGTGCCCGCCGTCGAGGCCGTCTCGGCCCCGTTCTTCGAGCAGTTCCTCGACGACGACGGCACCTTCGTCCCGAACGACGTGCTCGCCGGCAGCGTCGTGGCGATGCTCGACGAGGTCGCCCGGCTCACCGCGCTCCTGCGGCCGTCCGCGGGCTGAGCCCTACCAGCGGGCCCGGCGGGGTCGCGGCTGGCACCGGGGGCAGGTGAACGAGGAGCGGTTCATGAACGCGTCGCGGCGCACGAGGGTGCCGCAGCGCGGGCACGGCCGGCCCTCCTGCCCGTAGACCGCGAGCGAGCGGTCGAAGTACCCGGACTCCCCGTTCACGTCGACGTAGAGCGCGTCGAAGCTGGTGCCGCCCTGCGACAGCGCCTCGGTCATCACCTCGCGCACGTGCCCGAGCAGCGCCAGCACGGCGGGACGCGTGAGGGTCTCGGTCGGGCGGGCGTAGTGCAGCCGGGTGCGCCACAGCGCCTCGTCGGCGTAGATGTTGCCGACGCCCGACAGCAGCGTCTGGTCGAGCAGCGCCCGCTTCACCCCGGTCTTCCTCCCCCGCACCCGCCGCACCAGCGCGTCCTCGTCCAGCGCGGGGTCGAGCGGGTCGCGCGCGATGTGCGCGACCGGCACAGGGATCCAGGTCGACGAGGGGTGCGTGGCCCCGAGCGGCCCGGCCAGCCCGGCCGGCCCGCCGTCGCGGGTGGGTTCGGCCTCGACCACGGTCATGCCGCCGAACATGCGCTGGTCGACGAAGCGCAGCTCGCGCGAGCCCTCGGTGAACGCGATGCGCACCCGCAGGTGCCGCTCCGCCGGGGCGTCGGGGTCCTGCACGAGCACCTGCCCGCTCATGCCGAGGTGGGTGAGCAGCGCCTGCCGGTCGTCCAGCTCGAGCCAGAGGAACTTGCCCCGCCGCACCGCGGCGGTGGTGGTGCGGCCGCGGAGCCGGGCGACCAGCTCGTCGGCGCCGCCGGCCTGCCGGCGTACCGGGCGCGGGTGCAGCACCTCGACGTCGGCGACGGTGCGCCCGACGGCGTGGGCGGCCAGGCCGCGGCGGACGACCTCGACCTCGGGCAGCTCGGGCACGGACGGTTCTCTCGGTGGGGGTCAGTCGCGCGAGACGGGCGGGGTGGCGACGTGCTCGAGCGACTCCTGGTCGGCGGGCACCGCGCCCTGCTCCGCGAGCTCGGCGCTGACGGCCTGCCAGGCGGTGGCGGCGGCCTGCTGCTCGGCGGCCTTCTTGCTGCGACCGCGTCCCTCGCCGCGCTGCTGCCCGGCCACGACGGCCAGCGCGTGGAACTGCTTGGCGTGGTCGGGGCCGTCCTCGGTGACGTCGTAGGAGGGCACGCCGAGCCCGGCGGACGCGGTGAGCTCCTGCAGCGAGGTCTTCCAGTCCAGGCCGGCGCCGAGGGTCGCGGACGACTCCATCAGCGGGTCGATCAGCCGGTGCACCAGCGCGCGCGCGGGCTCGATGCCCGCCGACAGGTACGCCGCGCCGATCAGCGCCTCGAGGGTGTCGGCGAGGATCGAGGACTTGTCGCGGCCCCCGGTGGTCTCCTCGCCCCGACCGAGGCGCACGTGGTCGCCGACGCCGAGGGCCCGCGCCACCCCCGCCAGCGCGCGCATGTTGACGACCGCGGCGCGCAGCTTCGCCAGCTGCCCCTCGGGCAGGTCGGGGTGGCGGTGGTAGAGCGCGTCGGTGACGACGATGCCGAGCACCGCGTCCCCGAGGAACTCGAGCCGCTCGTTCGTGGGGAGGCCACCGTTCTCGTACGCGTACGAGCGGTGGACGAGGGCGCGCTCGAGCAGCGCCGGGTCGAACGACGCACCCAGGCGCTGCGCCAGCTCCTCGTCGGGCGGGAGCGCCCGACCGGTGACCTCTCCCACGGGTGTCCCGGGGGGAGGGCTCAGAGGTCCTTGACCTTGCGGCCCTTGTACTCCAGGAACAGCGGGGTGCCGTTGGAGTCGGTCACGACCCGGGCGTGGTGCGGGCGCGCGAGGACCTCCTGGCCGCCCTCGACCGTCGCGGTCAGGGTGGTCGGGGTGGTCTTCCACTGCGACCGGCGGTGCCGGGTGTTGCTGCGGGACATCTTCCGCTTCGGGACGGCCACGTCTAGCTCTCCTCGTCGATCAGGTCCTTCAACGCCGCCCAGCGGGGGTCGACGTCGTCGTGCTGGTGGTCCGGCTCGTCCGCGAGCCGCACCCCGCACTGCGGGCACAGCCCCGGGCAGTCGGGCCTGCAGACGGGCTGGAACGGCAGGGCGGTGCCCACCGCGTCCGTGAGGACGGGCTCCAGGTCGACCAGGTCGTCCTGCAGCTCGTACTCGTCCGCCTCCGCCTCGTCGCCCTCGCCCTGGTGGGGTCGGCCGTCGCGGCGCTTCTTCTCCGGGTAGACGTACAGCTCCTGGAACGTCACGTCGAGCCGCTGCTCGAGCGGGTCCAGGCACCGCACGCACTCACCGGTGGCGAGCGTGGACGCCGTTCCCGACACCAGCACGCCCTCCATGACCGACTCGAGCCGCACGTCGAGCTCGATGTCGGTGCCGGCCGCGACCGCGATCACCTCGGTGCCGAGGTCGTGGGCCACCTGCACGGTGCGCGAGAGCCGCCGCATGGAACCGGGACGTCGGCCGAGCTCGACGGTGTCGAGCACGAGCGGCGACCGCGGGTCCAGGCTGGTCACGGACTCCCTCCCTGCGGGGAACAGCGTGCGAACGGGGGGCAGACACGACCCCGGCCCCGACGCAGGGCGCGACGAGACCGACGACCCAGGCTATCGCAGCAGGTCAGGGCCGCCCAAATGCACCGTCGAGACGGGCCAGGACGGGCGCCGGCACCAGGGCCGACACGTCGCCGCCCAGCCGGGCCACCTCGCGCACGAGGGACGACGACACGTGCAGCCAGGAGGGGTCGCCGGGCAGGTACACCGTCTCCAGCCCGCTCAGGTGGCGGTTCATCTGCGCCATCGGCTGCTCGTAGTCGATGTCGGTGGCCCCGCGCACGCCCTTCACCACCGCGACGGCGCCGACGCGGGTGCAGTAGTCGACCAGCAGGCCACCGGGCACGTCGTCGACCTCGACGCGGCCGGACGCCAGCAGGTCGGCGGGCAGGCAGGCGCGCAGCAGGTCGAGCCGGTCGGCGACCGGGAGGAACCCGTGCTTGCTCGGGTTGTGCACGACGGCGACGACGACCTGGTCGAACAGCCGCGCGGCGCGGGCGACGACGTCGAGGTGCCCGTTGGTCACAGGGTCGAACGAGCCCGGGCACACCACCTTCATGCCGCGCACGCTACCGCTGCGCTCACGTGGGGGCGGGGCCGCTCTCGGCGTCGGCCAGCCACAGCACCGTCTCGCCGTACCGGCGCTCGTCGAACCGCACCAGTCCCTCGGGCCAGACCGGCTCGGGCCCCCGGGCGCTGCGCTCGACCACGACGACGGCGCCGTCGGCGAGCCAGTCCCGGTCGACCAGGGCCGCGAGCACGGCGGCCAGGTCGTCCTCGGCCAGCGGGTACGGCGGGTCGGCGAGCACCAGGTCGTACGGCTCGCCGGGCCCGTGCGCGAGCGCGGCCGCCACGGACGACGCCCGCACCTCGACCGTCCCCGCGAGCCCGAGGTCGGCGACGTTGCGCCGGCACACCTGCGCGGCCTGCCTGGCCTGCTCGACGAGCAGCAGGTGCGCGGCGCCCCGGCTGGCCGCCTCCAGCCCGAGCGCGCCCGACCCGGCGTACAGGTCGAGCACCCGCGTGCCCTGCAGCAGCCCCTCGTGGTCGAGCCGGGAGAACAGCGCCTCCCGGACCCGGTCGGAGGTGGGACGGGTGTCGCGACCGGCGGGGACGGCGAGCGTGCGCCCGCGCAGCGTCCCGGCGACGATGCGGGTCACCGGCGCCTCACCCGCGCTCCAGGAAGACCTCGCGCTCGGGGTCGAGCAGCAGCCGCAGGTGCTCGGCCAGCACCGGGTGCTGCTCCAGCTCGGGGTCGACGGCCACCAGGGCGGTGGCCCGCTCGCGGGCGTCGGCGATGACGTCGCCGTCGCGCGTCACCCGCAGCAGCCGCAGCGAGGACCGGAAGCCGGACTGGGCGGCGCCGAGCACGTCGCCCTCGCGCCGGGTCTCGAGGTCGAGGTGCGACAGCGCGAACCCGTCGGACGTGGCGGCGACCTTCTCGAGCCGGTCGCGGGCGCGGTCCTTGGCGTCGTCGCCGCAGAACAGCAGGCAGGTGCCGGGGTGGGCGCCGCGGCCGATGCGGCCGCGCAGCTGGTGCAGCTGGGAGATCCCGAAGCGGTCGGCGTCCATGACGATCATCACCGAGGCGTTGGGGACGTCGACGCCGACCTCGATCACCGTGGTGGCGACGAGCACGTCGACCTCGCCCGCCACGACGGCGGCCATCACGGCGTCCTTGTCGTCGGGGGCCAGGCGCCCGTGCAGCACCTCGATGCGCAGCCCCTGCATCGCGGGGTGCTCGCGCAGGGCGAGCACGACGTCGACGACCGCCCGCGGCGGGCGGCGGGACTCGCCCCGCGCGTCGTCGGGCTCGTCGACGTCGGCGAGCGCCTCCTCGAGCAGCTCGGAGCCCTCGACGCCGATGCGCGGGCAGACGACGAACGCCTGCCGTCCCTGGTCGACCTGCTCGCGGACGAGCCCGAACGCGCGGTCGACCCAGCCCTGCTTCTCCTCAGGCACCACGTGCGTCGTGACGACCTGCCGGCCGGCCGGCACCTCGGTGAGCGTCGAGGTCTCGAGGTCGCCGAAGACCGTCATCGCCACCGTGCGCGGGATCGGGGTGGCGGTCATCACGAGCAGGTGCGGGGTGCGGATCGCCTTGGCGCGCAGCGCGTCGCGCTGCTCGACGCCGAACCGGTGCTGCTCGTCGACGACCACCAGGCCCAGGTCGAAGAAGTCGACCTTGTCCTGCAGCAGCGCGTGCGTGCCGACGACGATGCCCGCCTCGCCGCTCGCGGCGTCGAGCATCGCCTGGCGCCGGGCGGCGGTCGACATCGACCCCGTGAGCAGCACGACCTTGGTCTGCGCGTCGGCCGGGCCGTCGTCACCGGCGAGCAGCCCCGGGTCGTCGAGCGGGAGCATGCCCGACCCGGCGAGACCGCCGAGCATCGCGGTGATCGACCGGTGGTGCTGCTGGGCCAGCACCTCGGTGGGGGCGAGCAGCGCGGCCTGGCCGCCGGCGTCGACCACGGTGAGCATCGCCCGCAGCGCCACCACCGTCTTGCCCGAGCCGACCTCGCCCTGCAGCAGCCGGTGCATGGGGTGCTCGCGCGCGAGGTCGGCCGCCACCGCCTCGCCCACCTCGCGCTGGCCGGCGGTGAGCTCGAACGGCAGCCTCGCGTCGAACGCCGCCAGCAGGCCGCCCTCGGACGACGGTCGCGGCGTCGCGGGCAGCGCCTCGGCCTGGGCGCGCCGCCGGGCCAGCGCGATCTGCAGGACGAACGCCTCCTCGTACCGGAACCGCTCCTGCGCCAGCCTCGCCAGCTCGCGCGAACCGGGGCGGTGGATCAGCTGGAGCGCCTCGGCCGCGCCGGGGAAGTCGTGCCCGGCGAGCACCTCCGGCGGCAGCGGGTCGGGGACGTCGGAGGGCTGCAGCTGGTCGAGCACCACCGCCATGGCCTTGCGCACGACCTCGGACGAGCACCTCGCGCTCGCCGGGTAGATCGCGAACAGCCGGGTGGCGGCCTCGACGACGTCGAGGTCGGTGGCGTCCTGCTCGAGGGTGGTGAACGAGGGGTGCGAGAGCTGGCGCTGCCCGCGGAAGGAGTCGACCTTGCCGTCGAACAGCGCGAGCGTGCCGACGGCGAGCTGGCGGGTCCAGTGGTCGGCGACGTGCTTGCGCGCGGCGAAGAACGCGAGCCGCAGCCGCGCGCTGCCGTCGGTGACGACCGCCTCGACGATGTGCTTGCCGTTGCGGGTCGGTCGCGCCTTCACCTCGGCGACCCGCGCGACGACCGTGACGTGCTCGCCCTCGACCAGCTCGGTCAGTGCCGTGGGTTCGTCGAAGGAGGCGTAGCGGCGCGGCAGGTGCAGCAGCAGCGCGTTCACGGTGTGCAGGCCGAGCCCCTCGACGAGCGGCTTGGCCGAGCGCTCGCCGAGCACGCGGTCGAGCGGCTGGTCGAGGAACGGTGCCGGGTGCACGGCCCGATCAGACCACACGGGTCGGACGCCCGGTCACTCCACGCCGACGAGCACCGGGTAGCGCGGCTGCCCGCCGTCGAGCACCTGCACCTCGACGGCGCCGGACCGGGCGTCGACGAGGGCGCGCACCGCGTCGGCCACGCCGGCGGGTGCGTCGGCACCGAGCACGAGCGTGACCAGCTCGCCGCCGTCGTCGAGCAGCTGCCCCACGACCTGCGCCGCCACGTCGGCGACGTCGGCCGCCACGACCGTGAAGGCACCGCCGACGACACCGAGCACGTCGCCCGCGCGGCACGGACCCACCTGGGTCACGGCGTCGCGCGCGGCGACCGTCACCGCCCCCACGCGCACGGCGCCGGCGGCCTCGGACATGCGCGCGGCGCACCCGGCCGGGTCGAGCGACGGGTCGAGCACGGCGTCGGCGGCCAGGCCCTGCACCTGCGCGCGGGTGGGCACGACCTCGACCCGGACGCCGGCCGCCGCGGCCTGCTCCACCGCGGCCCGGGCGACGGCGACCGTGTCGGCGTCGTTCGGCAGCAGCACCACCCCGGCCGCACCGGTGCCGAGGACGGCGTCGAGCAGCTCCTCGGTCGACGCGCGGGCGCCGCTGCCGCCGGCGACCACCACGGCTCCCGCGTCCTCGTAGAGCCGGCGCAGCCCCTCGCCGGCGCAGCACGCGACCACCGCGACGTCGGTCGCGAGCGAGCGGTCGACGGACTGCGCGGCGCCGGGCCGCGCGAGCGGCTGGCCGTGGACGACCTCGCCGGTGGCGAGCTCGGTGACCCGCACCTCGCGCGGGCTGCCGGCGGACGCCCCCGCGGCCACCGCCGCGTCGTGGTCGTCGACGTGCACGTGCACGTGCCACAGCCCGCTGCCGCCCACGACGACGAGGCTGTCGCCGAGGGCGCCGAGCCGGTCGCGGACGACGGCCAGCAGCGGCTCCTCGTCGGCGGCGGGCACCTCGAGCAGGTACATGACCTCGAACGCCGGCCCGTCGGTGCCGGGCGACGGGCACGACTGGGCGAGCGGCACCGGACCCGGGGTGACGGGCAGCGGCGGCACGTCGTCGCCGGTGACGGCGGCCGCGAGCGCGTCGAGGACGACCACCAGTCCGGCTCCCCCGGCGTCGACGACCCCGGCCTCGGCGAGCACGTCGAGCTGCGACGTCGTGCGGGCCAGCGCCGCGCGTCCGGCGGCGGCGACGTCGGCGACCAGCACGGCCAGCGGGCGCCCGTCGTCGCGGGCCGCCTCGAGGGCGGCGGCGCGGGTGACCGAGAGCATCGTCCCCTCGACGGGGGTCTCGACCGCACGCCAGGCCTGCTCGTCGGCCAGGCGCAGCGCCTCGGCGACCTCGGCGGGACCGGCCACGCGGCGGCCGTCGAGGGCCTGCGCCCAGCCCCGCAGCAGCTGGCTGGTGATGATGCCGGAGTTGCCCCGCGCCCCGAGCAGGGCGCCGTGCGCCGCCGCGCCCGCGATCGTGGCGAGGTCGGCGTCGTCGGCCACCTCGGCGACCTCGTCGGCGGCCCGGCGCAGGGTGAGGTGCAGGTTGGTGCCGGTGTCGCCGTCGGGCACGGGGTAGACGTTCAGCGCGTCGATGGCCTCGCGGTCGCGCTCGATGCCGGCCAGCGCGAGGGCGAGCCAGCGCCGGGCGAGGGCTGCGTCGAAGGGCTGCTCGGGCGGCGGCGTGGGGTCGGCCACGGGGCTCCTGTCGTGCGGTCGGGTCGGCCGCATTTGGGCGGCGCCGCGGGTGTCGGCTACCCTAGTCCGGTTGCCCGACGTGCTCGGGCGCGCCCTGTCGGCGGGAGTCCCCGCCGCCCACCAGTTCCAGGACGTAGGAGATCACCCGTGGCTGCCCACTGCGACGTCTGCGGAAAGAAGCCGAGCTTCGGCAACACCATCTCGCACTCGCACCGTCGGCACTCGCGCCGCTGGAACCCGAACATCCAGCGCGTGCGCGCGATGGTCGGCGGCACCCGCAAGCGCGTCGACGTGTGCACCTCGTGCCTGAAGGCCGGCAAGGTCACCCGCTGACCCTGCTGCTCCGCACACACCGAGGCCGGTCCCCGAGGGGGCCGGCCTTCGTGCTCCCCGGGTCAGCCCCGGAAGTGGTCCCAGCCCAGGCGCCCCTCCGACGGGTGGCCGTCGAGGGTGACCACCCCGTCCCCCGTCCCCGACCGCACGGAGCCGAGCACGTCCCAGCCGGACGGCACCTGCCCCGGTGCGAAGGTCGCGAGCAGGGCGTGCTCCTCGCCCCCGGACGCGACCCACGACACGGGATCGGCGCCCAGTGCCCCGGCGGCCGTGCGCAGCGCGTCGACCCTGTCCTGCCAGCCGCGCGCGCTCCCGTCCAGCGCGACCGTCACGCCCGAGGCCCGGGCGACCCGCCCGAGGTCGAGCAGCAGCCCGTCCGAGACGTCGATCATCGCCGTCGCCCCCGCCAGCGCGGCCTCCCGCCCGGCGAGCACCGGCGGGTCCGGACGCAGGTGCGCCCGCACCAGCTCGCGGTCGACGTCCGCCCGACCCGCCTCCAGCAGCGCCAGCCCCGCGGCCGAGCGGCCGAGCGTGCCGCGCACGGCGACCACGTCACCGGGCCGCGCGCCGTCGCGCCGGACGGGGTCGCGCCCCTGCAGGTCGCCGAGCACCGTCACCGACACCACGAGCACCGGCCCGGACGACAGGTCACCGCCCGCCACGGTCGCACCGGTCCCGGCGCACCCCAGCGCGAGCCCGCGCGCCAGGCCCTCCGCCCAGGCCACGGGCGTCGACGGCGGCGCCACCAGCGTCACGACCAGGGCCGTCGGCACCGCACCCATCGCGGCGACGTCGGCGAGGTTCTGGGCGGCGGCCTTGACCCCGACGTCCTCGCCGGTCGACCAGTCCAGCCGGAAGTCGCGCTCCTGCACCATCGCGTCGGTGCTCACGACGACGCGCGCGTCGGGGGCCGCGAGCACGGCGGCGTCGTCGCCGGGACCGAGCAGGGTGGCCGGCCCGGACGGCAGCAGCGGCAGGATCCGGCGCAGCACGCCGTCCTCGCCGACGTCCGCGAAGGTGGGGCCGACCTCCCGGGAACCGTCCGTCACCGCCGCTCACCCCCCGTCACGACCCCTTGGCGGGTCGGCGCCACGGCACGGTAGCGTGACGGCGGTCGACGCCGACGGCGCCGGCCAGCGTCGTCCCGAGACTCGACTCCAGGAGGTCCCCGTGGTGGTCCAGGCCTACGTCCTTGTCCAGACCGAGGTCGGCAAGGCCGCCTCCGTGGCGGAGTCGATCGGCTCGCTGCAGGGCGTCGTCATGGCCGAGGACGTCACCGGCCCCTACGACGTGATCGTCCGCGTCGAGGCCGCGAGCGTCGACGAGCTCGGCCCGCTCGTCATGTCGAAGATCCAGGGCGTCCCCGGCATCACCCGCACGGTGACGTGCACGGTGGTCCACGCCTGAGCGGCTCCTCCTGAGCCCCGCACGACCCCGCCGCAGCGCCGGGACCCTCGCGGTCCCGGCGCTGCTGCTCGTCGTGGGTGCGGGCCTGGCCGGCTGCTCGCGCGCCGTCCCCGTCGACGTCGCACCGTCCGCCGCCGACCCCGCCTGCGCCGAGGTGCTGGTGCGGCTGCCCGACGCCCTCGGCGACCGCGAGCGCCGGCAGGTCACCAGCCAGGCCGCCGCGGCCTGGGGCGACGGCGAGTCCCTCGTCGTCGTCCGCTGCGGCCTCGAGCCGTCCGGTCCCACGACCGACCGCTGCCTGCGCGTCGGCGCCGTCGACTGGGTGACGAGCACCGGCGAGGGCACCACGCGCTACACGACCTACGGCCGCTCCCCCGCCGTCGAGATCGAGCTGCAGGGCACCGAGCCCGAGGGCACAGACCTCGTCCTGAGCGAGATCGGCACCGCCGTCGAGATCCTCCCCACCGATCGCGAGTGCACCTGAGGCACTGAAAACCCCTGTGCCGCAGCGCCGACATCTGCGCACACTGGCGGCATGGAGAAGATCAACGCGCGCCTGCTGAGCTGGGCGAGCATCCTCGAGGCGCAGACCCGCGAGCAGGCGGAGCTGACGTCGCGGCTGCCGTTCATCCACCCGCACGTCGCGCTGATGCCCGACGCGCACCTCGGCAAGGGCGCGACCGTCGGCTCGGTCATCCCCACGCTCGGCGCGATCATCCCGGCCGCCGTGGGCGTCGACATCGGTTGCGGCATGATCGCCGTGCGCACGCAGTGGCACGTCGACCAGCTGCCGTCCGACCGCCGCAGCGTCCGCGAGGCGATCGAGCGGGCGATCCCGCTGTCGGCGGGTGGCGCGAACCAGAAGCTCACCGCGACCGCGCAGGAGCGCGTGGCCGACCTCGAGGCGCGGGCCGAGAAGGCCGGCTTCGACCCCGACACCCACGCGCCTCGTTGGCGGCTGCAGCTCGGCTCGCTCGGGTCGGGCAACCACTTCATCGAGGTGACGGTCGACGAGGAGGGGTCGGTCTGGCTGTTCCTGCACTCGGGGTCGCGCGGCGTCGGCAACCGGATCGCGCAGCACCACATCAAGATCGCGGCCGAGCTGTGCCGGAAGTGGTGGATCGACCTGCCGCACCGCGATCTGGCGTACCTGGTCGAGGGCACCGACGAGTTCTGGGCGTATGTCCGCGAGCTGCGGTGGGCGCAGCACTTCGCGCTGCTCAACCGCGAGGAGATGATGGACCGCCTCGTGAAGTGCGTGCAGGAGTGGACCGGCGAGCAGGTCGAGCGCCGGGAGCAGATCAACTGCCACCACAACTACACCGAGCAGGAGGAGCACTTCGGCAAGCGGGTGTGGCTGTCGCGCAAGGGCGCGATCTCGGCGCGCGAGGGCGAGCCGGGGCTGATCCCGGGCTCGATGGGCACCGCCTCGTACGTCGTCGCCGGCAAGGGCAACCCGGTCGCGCTGCACTCGTCCCCGCACGGCGCGGGACGCGAGTACAGCCGGTCGGCCGCCCGACGGCAGTTCACGGTCGAGCAGCTGCGGGAGGCGATGCACGGCATCGAGTACCGCGACACCGACGCCTTCGTCGACGAGATCCCGATGGCCTACAAGGACATCGACGTCGTGATGGCCGACGCGGCCGACCTCGTCGAGGTCCGCCACGTGCTGCGGCAGATCGTGAACGTCAAGGGCGACTGACCCCGGTCACACCCCGGTGCGCAGTAGTCGCCCCATCCGCACCCTCGGAAGGGGCAACTACTGCGCATCTCACGGCGTCCAGCGGAGCGCGTAGAGCCGCTCGTACGCGGGGCGGCAGGCGCGCGCGACCTCGGCCGCGGCGCCGTCCAGGTGGACGGCGTCGCGGCTGCGGGGCTCGAAGCCGGTGGAGCGCTCGACCGCGGCGTACCACCACGGCGCCCAGACGCCGTCGATGTCGCGCGGGCCGGGCGGCCACGACAGCATGCGCTCGGTGAACGGGACGCCGGCGTGCTCGCACATCGCCCGCAGGTACGTCGGCGGGTCGTCGAGCAGGTCGGCGGAGTCGACCACCAGCACCGCGTCCTCCCCCAGCTCGTCGAGCAGCGAGACCTGCTGGAGCAGACCGATGTCGGCGGGCTCGACGTGCTCGCGCGAGCGCGTGTACGACGCGACGACCGCGTCCGGGTCGCGGACCAGCAGCACGTTGACCAGGTCGCGCACCCACGTCCGGTCGTCGACCTCGTCGACGAGGTGGTGGGTCATGTGCTTCTGGTAGTGCACCCGGGTGCCGTCGGGCAGCGGCGCGAACAAGGCCTCGACCGCTGCGCGCCAGTCGGTCTCGCCTGCCTCGATCACGAGGTCGCGGGCCGGGTGGTCCAGGCCCGTCACCGCGAGGTAGTGCGCGTAGAGCGGCTCGTCGACGACGACGCAGTCGCCGCGGTGCTCCCACGACCGCATCAGCGCGGTCGAGATGTTGCGCGGCCCGGACCAGACGGCCAGCCGCACCGGCTCGGACGTCACACCCGGTCCCAGGCCGCCCGCCGGCGCGCGACGTCGGCGTCGACGTGGGCGCGGTAGAGGCCGCGCAGCCGTTCGGTGACCGGGCGCTCCCCCGTCCCGATCGTGCGGCCGTCGACCACGCGCACCGGGCCGAGACCGGCGTACGTCCCGGTGACGAACGCCTCGTCGGCGCCGTACACGTCGGTGAGGCTGAAGTTCTTCTCCCGCACCACCATCCCGGCCTCGCGCGCCACCTGCAGCACCGTGGCCCGGGTGATGCCGCCGAGGCAGTAGTCGCCGGTCGAGGTCCACAGCTCGCCGCGGCGCACGACGAAGAAGTGGGTCGAGTTGCAGGTGGCGACGAAGCCGTGCGGGTCGAGCATCAGCGCCTCGTCGGCCCCGGCGGTGTACGCCTGGATGCACGCCGTGATGTCGTTCAGCTTGCTGTGCGAGTTCAGCTTCGGGTCGACCACGTCGGGGTACGGGCGCCGCACGTGCACCGTGAACAGCGTGATGCCGCGGTCGACGGCGGCGGGGTCGGGCTGCTTGTGCTCGGCGATCATCACCACGGTCGCGGGGCCGACGGTCACGCGCGGGTCCTGGTACGGCGTGCTCTTCACCCCGCGCGTCACCATGAGCCGCACATGCACGCCGTCGCGCATGTCGTTGGCGCGCAGCAGGTCCCGCACCGACGCCTCGAGCTGCTCGCGGGTGCGACCGACGTCCATGGCGATCGCCTTCGCGCCCTCGAACAGCCGGTCGAGGTGCTCGTCGAGCAGGGCGGGCACGCCGTCGTGCACGCGCAGGCCCTCCCAGACGCCGTCGCCGAGCACGAAGCCGCTGTCGAACACCGACACGACCGCCTCGGCGCGCGGCACGAGACGTCCGTCGACGTGCACGAGCACGCCGGCGTTGCGCGGGTCGTCGGCGCTGTGCTGCGTGCCGGTCGCGGGCACGACCGCGTCGGTCACCGCAGACCCGTGCGGCGGTGCAGCGCGAGCTGCAGCAGCCGCTCGACGAGCTCCTCGTACGGGACGCCCGAGCGCTCCCACATCCGCGGGTACATCGACGACGGGGTGAAGCCCGGCATCGTGTTGAGCTCGTTGACGACCACCCGCTGGTCGCGGGTGACGAAGAAGTCGACCCGGGCCAGCCCCTCGCACCCCATCACCACGAACGTCTGCCGCGCCAACCGCCTGACCTCGTCGGCGACCTCGGGCAGCAGGTCGGCGGGGCAGCTCAGCCGCACGCCCTCGCCGTCGAGGTACTTGGCCTCGAAGTCGTAGAACTCGTGGCCCGAGCCCTCGACGACCTCGATCTCGCCGGGGTCGGTGGTGAGCGGCTCGCCGTCGTCGGGCGACTGCAGCACGCCGCACTCGATCTCGCGGCCCTCGATCGCCGCCTCGACCAGCACCTTCGGGTCGTGCTCGCGCGCGAACGCGATCGCCGCCTCGAGCTCGTCCGGCCCGTGCACCTTGGTGATGCCCATCGACGAGCCGGCGCGCGCCGGCTTCACGAACACGGGGTAGCCGAGGGCCGCCACGGCGTCCTGCACCGAGGCCGAGTCGTTCTCCCACTCGACCGGCAGCACCACGACGTAGGGCCCCACCGGCAGCGCGTGCGCCGACAGCACCGACTTCATGTAGTGCTTGTCCATGCTCAGCGCGGACGACAGCACCCCCGCGCCGACGTAGCGGGTGTCGCTCAGCTCGAGCATCCCCTGGAGCGTGCCGTCCTCGCCGAACGGGCCGTGCAGCAGCGGGAAGACGACGTCGACCTGGCCGAGCACGCGCGGCACCTCGTCCGGCTGCAGCGTCACGAGCTCGCGCGAGTGCAGCCCCTGCGACAGCGCGAGGGACGCGCCCCCGGCCGCCCGCTCGTCGACGCTCGGCAGCTCGCCGTCGGTGATCGCCCACTGCTGCGGGTCGCCCTCGGCGAGCACCCACCGGCCGTCGGTGGTGATGCCGACCGGCACCACCTCGTAGCGCTCGGGGTCGATCGCCGCCATCACGCCGGCCGCGGTGACGCAGCTGATCGCGTGCTCGCTGGAGCGGCCGCCGAAGACGACCGCCACCCTGGTCCGGCCGGTCCGCTCGTTCTCGTGCTCGCTCATCGGTCACCGACCCTAGCGCCGCGTGGCTAGGGTCGGACGGTGGCCCGAGACGACACGCCCTCCCCGCTGCAGCCCGAGACGCTCGCCGTCGTCAGCGGGCGCCCGCCGCGCGAGCCGGGCGCCCCGGTGTCGCCGCCGCTGGAGCTGACGTCCACCTTCGTCGGCGCCGGGACGGTGCCGCCCGGCCAGCCGTTCTACGGCCGGGTCGACAACGCCACCTGGCACGCCTGCGAGCAGGCGCTCGGCGTCCTCGAGGGGGCGCCGGACGGCGCGACGCTGTTCGCGTCCGGGATGGCGGCGATCAGCGCTGCGGTCGACCTCGTGCGGGACGGCGGGACGCTCGTCGCCCCGGACGCCGCGTACAACACCACGCTCGAGCTGGCCGAGGTGCTGCAGGCGCGCGGTCGGCTGCGGCTCGTCCGCGTCGACGTCGCCGACACCGCGGCGGTGACCGGCGCCGCCACCGGCGCCGACGTGGTGTGGCTCGAGTCGCCCACGAACCCGCTGCTGCAGGTGGCCGACCTCGCCGCCTGCGCCGCCGCGGCCCGCGCGGCCGGGGCGCTCACCGTCGTCGACAGCACCTTCGCCACCCCGCTGGTGCAGCGTCCGCTCGAGCTGGGCGCCGACGTCGTCGTGCACTCGGTCACCAAGTACCTGTCCGGCCACTCCGACCTGCTGCTCGGCGCCACCGTCACGTCCGACCCGGACCTCGGCGCTCGCCTGCGCACCCACCGCCGGCTGCACGGCGCGGTCCCCGGCCCGTTCGAGGCCTGGCTCGCCCTGCGCGGGCTGCGGACGCTCGGCGTCCGGCTCGGGCGGGCGCAGGCGACCGCGCTCGAGCTGGCGAACCGGCTGCGCGACCACCCGGCCGTCGAGCGCGTGCGGTACCCCGGTCTGGCGGACGACCCCGGGCACGACCTCGCGCGGCGCCAGATGCGCGGGTACGGCGCGATGCTGGCCGTCGAGGTCGCAGGCGGCGCGGACGCGGCGGACGCCGTGGTCGACGCCGTGCGGCTGTGGCTGCCCGCCACCAGCCTCGGCGGCGTGGAGTCGATGGTCGAGCGTCGCCGACGGCACGGCAACGAGCCGCTGACGGTGCCGGAGGGCCTGCTGCGGCTGTCGGTGGGGATCGAGGACGTCGAGGACCTGTGGGCGGACCTGGACGCCGCGCTGAGGACCGTCCGCTAGCTCTGCTCGTGCTTGCGGGCGCGCGACAGGATGACCCGCACCATCTCGGCGGCGGCCACGCCGTCGTGCACGACGGTCGAGACGGCCTGCGTGATGGGCATGTCGACGCCGGCCGACTGCGCGAGCTCGAGGATCGACCGGCACGACTTCACGCCCTCGGCGGTCTGCTTCGTGACCGCGACGACCTCCTCGACCGTCATGCCCTGACCGAGGTTGTGCCCGAACGTGCGGTTGCGCGACAGCGGCGAGGCGCAGGTGGCGACGAGGTCGCCCATGCCGGCCAGGCCCGAGACCGTCGTCGGGTCGGCGCCGAGCGCGGCTGCCAGCCGGGCCGTCTCGGCCAGGCCCCGGGTGATGATCGAGGCCCGGGTGTTGTCGCCCATGCCCATGCCCTCGGCCATGCCGACGGCGAGCGCGATCACGTTCTTCACCGCTCCGCCGAGCTCGACCCCGACGACGTCGTCCTGGGTGTACGGACGGAAGTACGGCGTGGAGCACTCGTGCGCGAACGCCACGGCGCGGTCGTGGTCGGCGCAGGCGACGACGGTGGCAGTGGGCTGGCGGGCGGCGATCTCGGTGGCGAGGTTCGGCCCGGACACCACCGCGACGCGCTCGGCGCCGGCCCCGGTGACCTCGGCCACGACCTCGCTCATCCGCAGGTGGGTGCCGAGCTCGACGCCCTTCATCAGGCTCACCAGCAGGGCGTCGTCGCCGATCGCGGGTGCCCAGCCGGACAGGTTCTGCCGCAGCGTCTGCGACGGCACGACCAGCACCACGGTGGACGCGCCGGCCAGGACGTCGGCGGCGTCGGTCGAGGCGCTGACGCCCTCCGGCAGCTCGACGCCGGGCAGGTACTCGGTGTTGCGGTGCCGCGTCGTGATCTCGTCGACCACCTCGGCACGGCGTCCCCACATCCGCACGGTGGCACCGGCGTCGGCGAGCACCATCGCGAAGGTCGTGCCCCAGTTGCCGGTGCCCATGACGGCGGTGTGGCCGGTCGACGCGCTCATCCGGTGCTCCCTCGGTCGAACCTGCCGGTGGTGCTCTGGCCGTGCTGACGCGGATCCCACCGCGTCGTCGGCGGCTCGGCGCCGCGCACCTCGCCGACCAGGGTCGACAGGGCGTCCATGATCGCGTCGGTGGCGGCGGCGAGCACCTTGCCGTCGTGGGGGACGTCGCGGAACGCCGACAGGTCGACGGGCGGTCCGGCGACGACCGTGACGCGCTGGCGCGGGAGCAGGCGCAGGTCCGAGCCGTACGGCGACAGGATCGTGTGCGACCCCCACTGCGCCACGGGGACGACGGGGCAGCCGGTCTCGAGCGCCACCCGCGCCGCACCCGTCTTGCCTCGCATGGGCCACAGGTCGGGGTCACGGGTCAGCGTCCCCTCCGGGTAGATGACGACGCACTCGCCGTCGCGCACGGCCCGGACGGCGTCGCGGTAGCTGCGCGAGGCGTCGACCGACTCGCGGTACACCGGGATCTGGCCGGCGCTGCGCAGGATGCGACCGGCCAGCGGGATGCGGAAGACCGACTCCTTGCCGAGGAACCGGGGCAGCCGCGGGACGTTGACCAGGTAGTGCGCCACGACGAACGGGTCGGCGTGCGAGGTGTGGTTCACCACGACAACGACACCGCCCTCGCGCGGGACGTGCTCCTGCCCGCTCCAGCGGTGGCGGGTGAGCAGCCGGACGAGCGGCCGGACGATCGACTCGGCGAAGCGGAACGCCAGGCTCCTGGACGGACCCGTCACCGCACCTCCCCGGCTCGCTCGCGCCCTCGCGTGCCCCGCCGGCGCGCCGCACCATCCTCGCCGCAGGGCGAGCGCCGTGTCGACCTGACGCACCGGTGCGAGAGGATCGACCCGTGACCTGGGACGTCGTGCTGCCCGTCAAGGGCGGCTCCGCGGCGAAGTCCCGGCTCGGCGCGCCCGTCGACCTCGCGCTCGCGATGTCGCTCGACTGCGTGGAGGCGGTGCTCGGCGCGGCACCCGTCTCCCGCGCGCTGGTCGTCACCGGCGACGCCCGGGTCGCCCTCGACGCCACCGCGCTCGGCGCGCACGTGGTGCGCCAACCGCCGCCCGGCGGGCTGCGCGACGCCGTCGACCGCGGCCTGCGCGCCGCACGCCCCGGACCGGTCGCCGTCCTGCTCGCCGACCTGCCCAGCCTGCGCCCGGACGACCTCGCGACGACCCTCGACGCCGCCGCCGCGCTGCTCGCCTCCGGGGTCCCGCAGGTGGTGGTGCCCGACGCACACGGCGAGGGCACGGTGCTGCTCGCGGCGGCGTCCGCCGGGCGGGTGCGGCACTCCTTCGGCGCGGGGTCGGCGCAGCGCCACCGCGACCTGGGCGCGGTCGACCTCGACGCCCCGCCCCGGCTGCGCCGCGACGTCGACACCCGCGACGACCTGGCCCTCGCCGCCGCGCTCGGTGTCGGGTCGCGCACCGCGCGTACGCTGCGCGACATGCAGGCCACCGTGCTCCGCTACGACGCCGCGACCCGCACCGGCGAGGTCGTCACCGACGACGGCGTGCGCCTCACCATGGCGCCGGACGCGCTCGACGGCAGCGGGCTGCGCCACCTGCGTCCCGGGCAGCGGGTCTCGTGCGTCGCCGCCGGCGACGGCTCGGTCGGCGGCGTGCACCTGCGCGGCATCGAGGACTGACGCCGGACGATCCGATCAGGCCCCCTCAGGCCGTCGGCACCATCCACTCGCAGTCGGCGCCGAGCGCCTCGAGCTTGTCCGAGAACCGCTCGTAGCCGCGGTCGATGATGTCGATGCCGTGCACGTTCGACGTGCCCTCGGCGGTGAGCGCCGCGATCAGGTGGCTGAACCCGCCGCGCAGGTCGGGGACCACGACGTCGGCGCCCTTCAAGGGGGTGGGCCCGGAGATGACCGCGGAGTGGCGGAAGTTGCGCTGCCCGAACCGGCACGGCGTCGAGCCGAGGCACTCGCGGTAGAGCTGGATGTGGGCGCCCATGCCCCGCAGCGCCTCGGTGAAGCCGAACCGGTTCTCGTACACCGTCTCGTGCACGATCGACAGCCCGCGCGCCTGGGTCAGGGCGACGACGAGCGGCTGCTGCCAGTCGGTCATGAACCCGGGGTGGACGTCGGTCTCGACGGCGATGGAGCGCAGCTCGCCGCCGGGGTGGAAGAACCGGATGCCCTCGTCGTCGACCTCGAACGCGCCGCCGACCTTCCGGAAGGTGTTGAGGAACGTCATCATCGACAGCTGGTCGGCGCCGCGGACGTAGATGTCGCCGCCGGTGGCCAGCGCCGCGCTCGCCCACGACGCCGCCTCGATGCGGTCGGGCAGCGACACGTGGCGGTAGCCCTCGAGCCGCTCGACGCCCTCGATGCGCACGACGCGGTTGGGCTCGATGTTGATGATCGCGCCCATCTTCTGCAGCACGGCCACCAGGTCGACGATCTCGGGCTCGATGGCCGCGTTGCGCAGCTCGGTGATGCCCTCGGCGCGCACGGCGGTCAGCAGCACCTGCTCGGTGGCGCCGACGCTCGGGTACTCGAGCTCGAGCCTGGTGCCGCGCAGCGGCTGCGGCGCGGTGATGCGGATGCCCTGGTCGCGCTTGTCGACGACGGCGCCGAACTGGCGCAGCACGTCGAGGTGGTAGTTGATGGGCCGGTCGCCGATGCGGCAGCCGCCGAGGTCGGGGATGAACGCCTCCCCGAGGCGGTGCACCAGCGGGCCGCAGAACAGGATCGGGATGCGGCTCGAGCCGGCGTGGGCGTCGATGTCGGCCACGTGGGCGCTCTCGACGTTGCTCGGGTCGAGGTCGAGCGTGCCGTCGTCGCCGACCCCCACCCGCACCCCGTGCAGGTCGAGCAGGCCGCGGACGACCGAGACGTCGCGCACCTCGGGCACGTTGCGCAGCTGCGACGGGGTCTCGCCCAGCAGGGACGCCACCATCGCCTTGGAGACGAAGTTCTTCGCCCCGCGGACGGAGATCGAGCCCGAGAGGGGGCGTCCGCCGCGGACGGTCAGCACGTCGCTCATGTCACCAGCCTTCGTCTCCCCCGTCGTGTCGTGCAGGTCGCACCTACTGTCGCACGCACCGAGGGGCCGACCCGCACGGGTCGGCCCCTCGGTGGTCGTGCTGCGCCGCTGTCGCGGCTCAGGCCTTCTTCGCCGCGGTCTTGCGCGCCGTGGTCTTGCGGGCCGTGGTCTTCTTCGCGGCCGTCTTGGTGGCCGTCTTCTTCGCCGGCGCCGCCTTCTTCGCGGTGGTCTTCTTCGCCGTGGTCTTCTTCGCCGCGGCCTTGGCCGGGGTGGCCTTCTTCGCCGTGGTCTTCTTCGCGGCCGTGGTCTTGGTGGCCGTCGTCTTCTTCGCCGGGGTGGCCTTCTTCGTGGTCGCCCGGGTGGTGGTCTTCTTCGCGGCCGTGGTCTTCGTGGCCGTCGACTTCTTCGCCGGCGCAGCCTTCTTCGCCGTGGTCTTCTTCGCGGCCGTGGTCTTGGCGGCCGTGGTCTTCGTTGCGGCCCGCTTCGACGGCGCAGCCTTCTTGGCGGCGGCGGCCGTGGTCTTGCTGGCCGACGACACCCGGGAGGTGACGGCGGCGGCAGCAGCGGCCGGGAGGCTGCGCGGCGAGGCCACGTACCCCTTGAAGGCCGTACCGGGCTTGAACTTCGGCACCGAGGTCTTCTTGATGCGGACGGTCTCGCCGGTGCGCGGGTTGCGCCCGGTGCGAGCCGCGCGGGCGGCCCGCTCGAAGGTGCCGAAGCCGCTGATGGCGACGCGCTCACCCTTGGCGACGGCGCGGACGATGGTGTCGATCACGGCCTCGACGGCGTCACTGGCGAGCTTCCGGCTACCGAGCCGGTCCTCCAGCGCGTCGACCAGCTGTCCCTTGTTCACTGAACTTCTCCTCCAGTGCCTGAGCCTCCGGGCGGTCGCCCGGTTCGCGCACGACGGTATTCCTGCTGGGCGCGCTCGTCCACCACAACGACGCGTGTGTCTCGTTGTGTCGTGGGCGGTTTGCCGGGCTGCAGGAGGCTGGGGAGAGGCTCCGGTGGGAGGGGGCCGGGGACGGCCGGTTCAGGATGCGTGATCGAGATCTAGTGTGCCAGAACCGGTTCGAGGCTCGGGCGGTGCGTCGGACGCGGCCGTCAACGCGCCGGCAGGGTCGCCGGCAGGAAGGCCGGACGCGCCTGCTCGAACTCGGAGATCTCGTCCTCGTGCTGGAGGGTCAGACCGATGTCGTCGAGGCCCTCCATGAGCCGCCAGCGGGTGTAGTCGTCGATCTCCAGGGGCGCCACGACGGTGTCGCAGACGACCTGACGGGCCTCGAGGTCGACGGTCACCTCGGTGCCGGGGGCGTTGTCGAGGACCTTCCAGATCAGCTCGATGTCGTCCTGGGAGAGCACCCCGGCGACGAGCCCCTGCTTGCCCGCGTTGCCGCGGAAGATGTCGGCGAACCGGGACGACAGGACGGCCCGGAAGCCGTAGTCCTTCAGCGCCCAGACCGCGTGCTCGCGGGAGGACCCGGTGCCGAAGTCGGGACCGGCGACCAGCACCGAGCCGGACGCGAACGCCTCCTGGTTCAGGACGAACGAGGGGTCGGAGCGCCAGGCCGAGAACAGCCCGTCCTCGAACCCGGTGCGCGTCACCCGCTTCAGGTAGACGGCGGGGATGATCTGGTCGGTGTCGACGTTGCTGCGGCGCAGCGGGACGCCGACGCCGGTGTGGCGGACGAACGAGTCCACGGCTTCCTCCTGGGGGTGCGGTCAGGCCGGGACCGGCGCGGTGACCGGCTCAAGGTCGGACGGGGACGAGAGGGTGCCGCGCACGGCGGTGGCGGCGGCGACGACGGGGCTGACCAGGTGGGTGCGACCGCCCTTGCCCTGGCGTCCCTCGAAGTTGCGGTTCGACGTCGACGCGCTGCGCTCCCCCGGCGCGAGCTGGTCGGGGTTCATCCCGAGGCACATCGAGCAGCCCGCGTTGCGCCACTCCGCGCCGAAGTCGGTGAAGACGCGGTCGAGGCCCTCCTCCTCGGCCTGGAGCCGCACCCGCGCCGAGCCGGGGACGACCAGGACGCGGACCGCGTCGGACTTGCTGCGCCCGCGCACGACGTCGGCCGCGGCCCGCAGGTCCTCGATGCGGCCGTTCGTGCACGACCCGATGAAGACGGTGTCGACGGCGATCTGCTTGAGCGGGGTGCCCGGCGCGAGGTCCATGTACTCGAGCGCCTTCTCGGCGGCCTGGCGCTGGTCGGCGTCGGCGATCGACGCCGGGTCGGGCACCGCGGCGGTGAGGGGCAGGCCCTGGCCGGGGTTGGTGCCCCAGGTGACGAACGGCTCGAGCTGGTCCGCGTCGAGGGTGATCTCGTGGTCGAAGACCGCACCCTCGTCGGTGCGCAGCTGCGACCACCACTCTACCGCGGCGTCCCAGTCGGCGCCCTGCGGCGCGTGCGGCCGTCCCTGCAGGTACGCGAAGGTGGTGCGGTCGGGCGCGATCATCCCGGCGCGGGCGCCGGCCTCGATCGACATGTTGCACACCGTCATCCGCGCCTCCATCGACAGCCGCTCGATGGCCTCGCCCCGGTACTCCAGGACGTACCCCTGGCCGCCGCCGGTGCCGATCTGCGCGATGACGGCGAGGATCACGTCCTTGGCCGTGACGCCCTCCTTGAGGGTGCCGGTGACGTTGACCGCCATGGTGCGGAACGGCTTCAGCGGCAGCGTCTGCGTCGCCAGCACGTGCTCGACCTCGCTGGTGCCGATGCCCAGGGCGAGCGCGCCGAACGCTCCGTGCGTCGAGGTGTGCGAGTCGCCGCACACCACGGTCATCCCGGGCTGGGTCAGGCCCAGCTGCGGCCCGACGACGTGCACGATGCCCTGCTCGATGTCGCCCAGCGGGTGCAGCCGGACGCCGAACTCGGCGCAGTTGGCGCGCAGCGTCTCGATCTGCGTGCGGCTCACGGGGTCGGCGATCGGCAGGTGGATCTGCTGCGTCGGGGTGTTGTGGTCCTCGGTCGCGATCGTCAGGTCGGGACGGCGCACCCCGCGGCCGGCGAGCCGCAGCCCGTCGAAGGCCTGCGGGCTCGTCACCTCGTGCACGAGGTGGAGGTCGATGTAGAGCAGGTCGGGCTCACCGCCCTCACCCGCCCGTACCAGGTGGGCGTCCCAGACCTTCTCCGCCAGCGTGCGAGCCATGGCTCCTGCTCTCTTCCTCGGGAACTTGCGTCTCACTTGATAAGACGGCAATATCGACCTATGGACAAGAGTAGCGGAGTCGGCGTCCTGGACAAGGCCGCCGTGGTGCTGTCGGCCCTCGAGGCCGGGCCGGCCACCCTCGCGCAGCTGGTGCAGGCCACGGGCCTGGCCCGACCCACGGCCCACCGCCTCGCCGTCGCCCTCGAGCACCACCGGCTCGTCGCCCGCGACATGCAGGGCCGGTTCGTCCTGGGGCCGCGGCTGGCCGAGCTCGCCGCCGCCGCCGGCGAGGACCGGCTGCTCGCGGCGGCCGGCCCCGTCCTGGTCCAGCTGCGCGACGCGACCGGCGAGAGCGCCCAGCTGTACCGCCGCCAGGGCGGCGCCCGCATCTGCGTGGCCGCGGCCGAGCGCCCCGTCGGCCTGCGCGACTCGATCCCGGTCGGCTCGACGCTGACGATGCTCGCCGGCTCGGCCGCCCAGGTGCTGCTCGCCTGGGAGGAGCCGGACCGGCTGCACCGCGGCCTGCAGGGCGCGCGCTTCACCGCGACGATCCTGTCCGGCGTGCGCCGGCGCGGCTGGGCGCAGTCGGTCGGCGAGCGCGAGCAGGGCGTCGCGTCGGTCTCCGCCCCGGTGCGCGGCCCGTCCGGTCGCGTGGTCGCAGCCGTCTCGGTGTCCGGTCCGCTGCAGCGGCTCTCGCGCCAACCGGGACGGCTGCACGCGGCGGCCGTGACGCAGGCCGCCGGCCGGCTCACCGAGGTGCTGCGCCGCTCCGCCTGATCCGGTCCGTCGCCGTCTCCGTCCGCGCACCGACCGGTACGGAGGTGGTGGCCGCGGCCAGCCCGAGCAGCGGCATGTCGCTGTAGACCGACTCGTGGCCGCCGGCCGGCGCGACGAACGTCTCGTGCCAGATGCCGACGTCGCCCGGGTGCCTGCGCATCGCCGCGTTGAAGGCCTTCCACGCCGGCCGGTGCTCGCCGTCCGCGTCGTGCGCGTACGCGACCAGCGCGTCCAGGCTGCTCCAGTACGTCACGACCACGGGGCCCGCGCCGCCCACGAGGTTCGCCACCCCGAGCAGTCCGCGCTCGCGCTCGCGCCGCAGCTCGGCCTGCATCCGGGGCATCGAGGCCAGCACCGGGAGCCACGAGCGCACCCGCCACCACCGGTTCACCCGCATGCCGAGCAGGAACACCACGACCGGACCCTCGTGCTCGTGCGTGAACCGTCCTCGCTGCACCCGCGGCATGACGACCTCCCTGATTGGATAGTAGAACTCTCCGATATTGGAGACCTGTACTCTCCAGCGCAAGAGGAAAGGAGCGGCGTGCGCATCTCCGAGCTGTCCCGCGAGTCCGGCGTGCCCCTGGCGACGGTGAAGTTCTACCTGCGCGAGGGGCTGCTGCAGGCCGGCCGCCGCACCTCGGCGACGCAGGCCGTCTACGGACCCGAGCACGTGGCGCGGCTGCGCCTGGTGCGTGCGCTGGTCGAGACCGGGGGGCTCAGCCTGGCCCGCACCCGCGAGGTGCTCGCGGGCCTGCAGAGCCCGTCGCTGTGGGAGGCCGTCGGGCACGCGCACAGCGCGCTCGGCGACGCGCCGGACGAGGTCAGCACCTCGCGCGTCGGCGAGCTGCTCGACCGGGTCGGCTGGGACGGCGTCGACGAGCACTGCCCGGCCGCGCGCCGGCTGGCCGCGGCGCTGGCGGCGCTCGACGACGTGGGGCTGACGATGACCGACGACCACCTGCTCGCCTACGCGTCGGCGGCCCGGGCGGCGGCCGAGGTCGACGTCGCGTCGGTGCCGACGGACTCACCCACCGACGCCGTCACCACCGTGGTGCTCGGCACCGTGCTGCGCGAACCGGTGCTGCTGGCCCTGCGGCGCCTGGCGCAGCAGTCGCAGGCGGCGACCGCGTGGGGTGGCGCGGGCGAGGCACCCGGGAACGGCAGGAGCCCGGTCACCTGAGGTGACCGGGCTCCTGCGGACGTAGCCCCGACGGGATTCGAACCCGCGCTACCGCCTTGAGAGGGCGGCGTGCTAGGCCGCTACACAACGGGGCCGTGCGTTCCGGCGGACCGGACTGCGCTGGAGAACCTTAGCCGCTGCCGCGGCCGGCTGACCAATCGCGCTGGGGTACCAGGACTCGAACCTAGACTAACTGAACCAGAATCAGTCGTGCTGCCAATTACACCATACCCCACGGGGGTATGACCCGGTCTCCGGGACCAGCGTCCCGAGAGGCCGTGCCACGGCCCGTTCTCGCCCCGGAGGGCGAACGCGATGCTACCGGGTCGGTCCCGGTCCATCCAAAACGGATCCGCCGGGGGTGGACGGTGCGGCGGGCGGACCGGCGGGCGGGCCGGCGGTCGGCCAGTGCGGCCCCCAGCCGGGGGGCGCCTGGGGCGGCGGCAGCGGCGGGGGTGGCGCGCCCGGCTGCCGGGCGGGGTCGTGCACCCGCTGCGCCCGCACGAAGCGGGCGAGCACGGTGACGAGCACCCCGACGACCACCATCACCACGACGTCCAGCGCCACCATCCCCCAGGGCGCGTCCGAGACGGCGAGGCTGTCGTCGAGCGTGCCCGTGAGGATCGCCGGGACCATCACCACGAGGTTGTTCGCGGTGTGGGCGGCGATCGCGGCCTCGAGGCCGCCCGTGCGCCACACCAGGTACGACGCCAGCAGCCCGAACGCGAACCGGTCGAGGAACAGCGCGAGGTTCTGCTCGGCCCCCAGCGAGTGCATGCCGGCGAACACCGCAGCCGTGACCACGGCGGGCACCAGGACGGCGAGCAGCGCCCGGCTGAAGAACGACCCGATCGCCTGGGTGAGCCACCCGCGGCACAGGTACTCCTCGCCGGCGCACTGCAACGGGGTCGTCAGCAGCACGCACAGCAGCAGCGCGACCGCCTGGTCGTCGGCCGTGCCGGTCGGGAAGCCGTCGACGGTCCAGAGCAGCAGCGTCCCGGCCACCTGCACCAGCAGGCACACCGCCGTGACGCCGAGCATCCAGCGCCAGCGGATGCCGGGCACGACCGAGGCCACCCACCGCGGACGCCACCCGTGGCCGGCCCAGACCGCCAGCATCGCGGCGGGGACGAGCGAGGCGAGGAACAGGTTGTTGACCGTGAACAGCGCCGGCGAGGCCAGCAGCTCGGGCGAGATCTCGCCGGTCATCGACAGCAGGTCGACGTCGCCCGTGACCAGCACGACGAGCACCGCGATCGAGCTCAGCACGAACAGCACGAGGAGCAGTCCCACCATGACCGCGAGGCCGACGAACGGCCGCCACCAGCGGTGCCGGGGACCGCGCAGCAGCTGCGGGTACGGGCGCGGCTGCAGCTCGACCGCTGCCGTCACCGCACGCCCCGGGCCTGGCTCAGGTCGCTGAGGCCGCGCTGCTCCCCCTCCGGCCGACCGCGCCGGTCGGCGCCCGCCAGCCGCGCCAGCCCGACGGCCGCGGCACCGGCGGCGACGGCGACCACGACGTCGGTCCAGGACGCCGGCCGGGCGGACGCGCCGACGTCGAGGCCGTGGCGGGCGGCGTAGGGGACGAGCAGGCCGGCGGTCAGCCCGAGCGAGACGGCGAACGGGGCCTCCAGCCCGCCGGTCAGGGTCGCGACGGCGAACAGCACGAGCCCGACGAGCACGGCGCAGGCGGCACCACCGACCGAGTCGGTGCGGTGCCACCAGGCGTAGGCGGCCGCGCCGCCGAGCCCGGCGACCGCGAGGGCCACGCGCTCGTCCTCGACGAGCGAGCCGAGCGCCTGGGAGAGCCAGCCGCGGAAGACGACCTCGTCGAGGAGCGCCGTCGCCAGCGCGAGCAGCAGGCCGACGGCGACCCACACCGCCGGGGCGGCCGCGCCGCCCGACGCCGAGGCGTCGGCCGGCACCGGCCCGCTCCCGGTGGCGGCGGCCAGGCCCCACACCCCGAGGCCGGCGACGAGCGCGGCGGGCAGGGTCGTCACCGCGACCCGTCCGCGCAGCCGGGTCGCGACCGAGGCGAGCCACCCGGGGCGCACCGAGTACGCCCAGCACGCCGCGACGACGACGAGCGCGGTGAGCACCACGAGCTGCACCACGGTGTACAGCACGGGTGCCGGGCCGCCGTACGACCCGTCGTCCTGCACGCCCATCGCGAAGCCGAAGCCGCCGTAGAACCCGACCTCGAACAGGACCTGCAGGAGCGAGACCACGCCGAAGAACAGCCCGACGAGCACCAGGCTGACCGGGGCCTGCCACCAGCGCGTGCCGGGACGGCGCAGCAGCTGGGGGTAGAGCCTGCCCCGGTCGGCGCTCACCAGCGGTCCCGCAGCGCCCGCAGCCGCAGCAGCGACTCCTCGCGCCCGAGGATCTGCATGCTCTCGAACAGCGGCGGCGAGATGCGCCGCCCGGTGACCGCGACCCGCAGCGGGCCGAAGGCGAGCTTCGGCTTGATGCCGAGGCCGTCGACCACCGCCGCCCGCAGCGCCGCCTCGATCCCCTCGGACGTCCACTCCTGCAACGGCTCGAGCGCGGCCAGCGACGCGTCGAGCACGGCCGGGGCGTCGTCCTTCAACGTGGCGACCGCGTCGTCGTCGACCTCGAGGTCGCGACCGTCGACGAGCAGGAAGCCGAGCATCGGGCCGGTCTCGGCGAGGGTCACCATGCGGGTCTGCACCAGCGGGGTCGCCTCGGTGAGCGCGGCCAGCTGGGCGTCGGTGGGCTCGTCGCCGAGCAGCTCCTCGCGCTGCAGGTGCGCCACGATCCGCGCCGTCAGGTCGGCCTCGTCGAGCGAGCGGATGTACTCGCCGTTCAGCCAGTTCAGCTTGTCGACGTCGAAGACGCCGCCGGTCTCGCTGACGCGGTCCCAGCTGAACGACTCGACCATCTCGTCGAAGGAGAACTTCTCCCGCAGGTCGGGCATCGAGTACCCGGTGAGCGCGAGGAAGTTGCGCAGCGCCTCGGGCAGGTAGCCCTGCTCGACGAACCAGGTGAGGCGGGCGGCCGGGTTCTTGCGCTTGCTGATCTTCGACTTCGTCTTGTCCGCGTTGCGCAGCAACGGCATGTGCGCGAACTGCGGCACCGGGATGCCGAGCCAGCCGTACAGCAGCAGGTGCTTCGGGGTGGAGCTGATCCACTCCTCGCCGCGCACGACGTGGGTGATCGCCATCTCGTGGTCGTCGACGACGACCGCGAGGTGGTAGGTCGGGAAGCCGTCGGCCTTGAGGATCACCTGGTCGTCGGGGCGGGGGGTGCGCACCTCACCGCGGATGACGTCGGTGAACACCAGCGGGACGTCGTCCGGCACGAGCATGCGCACGACCGGCGTCTCGCTGAAACCCGGCAGAGCCGAACGCTCCTCGGCGGTCTTGCCGTGGCACAGCCGGTCGTACCCCGTGGCCTGCTTGCGCGCCTGCTGGTCGGCGCGCATCTGCGCGAGCCGCTCGGTGGTGCACCAGCACAGGTACGCGTTGCCCTGCTCGAGCAGCCGGTCGACGTAGGGGCGGTAGGTGTCGAGGCGCTCGGACTGCCGGTACGGCGCGTACGGCCCGCCCTTGTCGGGCCCCTCGTCCCAGTCGAGCCCGAGCCACCGCAGCGTGTCGTACACCTGCTGCTCGCTGTCCTCGCGGAAGCGGGCGCGGTCGGTGTCCTCGATGCGCAGGACGAACTGCCCGCCCTGCTGGCGCACGAAGGCGAGGTTGAACAGGGACATGTACGCGGTGCCGACGTGCGGGTCGCCGGTGGGCGACGGGGCGACGCGCAGGCGCACGGGTGCGGTGGGGGTCTCGGCCATGGTGGATCCAGGGTAGGGGGGCCGTCAGCGGCGGACGACCGGGTTCGAGAGCGTGCCCAGCCCCTCGATCTCGACCTCGACGCGCTGACCCGCCTGCAGCGGGCCCACGCCGGCCGGGGTGCCGGTGAGGATGACGTCGCCGGGCAGGAGCGTGAACGCCTGGCTGGCGTAGGAGACCAGGTGCGCCACGTCGAAGACCATCTGCGACGTGCGCCCGTCCTGCACCACCTCGCCGTCGAGCCGGGTGACGACGCCGACGTCGGCGTGGTCGAGGTCGGTCTCGATCCAGGGCCCGAGGGGGCACGACCCGTCGAAGCCCTTGGCGCGCGCCCACTGCCCGTCGGTCTGCTGCAGGTCGCGCAGCGTGACGTCGTTCGCGCAGGTGTACCCGAGCACGACGTCGTCGACGCGCTCGGGCGGCACGTCCTTGCACAGGCGCGAGATGACGACGGCGAGCTCGCCCTCGTAGTGCACGTCGTCGCTGAACGACGGCAGCGGGACCGGGTCGCCCGGTCCGATCACCGAGGTGTTCGGCTTGAGGAACATCAGCGGCCGCTCGGGCACGTCGTGGCCAAGCTCGGCGGCGTGGTCGGCGTAGTTGCGGCCGATGCCCACCACCTTCGACCGCGGGATCACCGGCGCCAGCAGCCGCACGTCCGCGAGCGGGACGGTTCGGCCGGTGGGGCTGACCGGCGTGTAGAGCGGGTCGCCGGCGAGCACGACGAGCCGCTCCTCCCCCGGGTCGCCCTCGACCAGGCCGTAGGTGGGTTCGTCGTCCAGGGAGAACCTCGCGATGCGCACCTCGGCAGGCTAGCCCTCGCGCAGGTCGAGGTCGGCCAGCAGGGCGGCGTGGTCCGACGGCCGCTCGCCGCCCCGCTCGGCGTGGTCGACCCAGGTGGTGACCACGCGCGCGGCCAGGACGGGGTCGGCGGCCACCACGTCGATGCGCATGCCCAGGTTCGTCGCGTACCGGTGCCCGTAGCCCCACCAGGTGAACCGCCGCGCCCGCTCGCCCCAGACGGCGACGTCGAGGTCCACCAGGCCGGCGTCGAGCACCGCGGCCCACGCCTCCCGCTCCGCCGGGGTCACGTGCGTCGCCCCGGCGAACGCGTCGGGGTGGAACACGTCGCCGTCGGTGGGCGCGACGTTGACGTCGCCGGCCAGCACCAGGCCGCCCTCGTCCCGCCAGGTGCGCACCTGCGTCGCCAGCGCCGCGAGGAAGTCGAGCTTGAAGCGCATGTGCCAGTGGTCGACCTCGCGCCCGTGCGGCACGTAGACGCTGGCGACCCGCACCGGTCGTCCGGCGTCGACCACGCACGACACGAGGCGGGGCTCGCGCGCGAGCACCTCGGCCGCAGGCGGCGGGTCCTGCGCCAGGAGCGGCAGCCGGGTCGCGACCGCGACGCCGCCGGCGGCGCCGGTCCCGTGGTGCACCAGCCTGTAGCCGAGGCGGTCGAGCAGGGCGGTGGCGGCGTCGGCGGGAGCGGCCGTGCGGGTCTCCTGCAGGCAGACCACGTCGGGCTCGGCCCGCACGAGCAGCCGCTCCAGGGCCGGCAGCCGCACCCGCAGCGAGTTGACGTTCCAGGTCGCGAACCGGACCGCACCGGGAGCCGGACCCGTGGGCGTCATCGCCGCGCGCGCCGCCAGCGCCGCCTCGCGGCGGGCGAGGCGGGCGCGCCGCTGCTCGGCCGTCGCCACCCGCCTACCCTCGTCGGGTGGTCGAGGTGCTGCACGCCGGGACGTGGACGCAGTGCGCCCGCGACCACGAGGCCGCGGTCGACGCTCGGCTGGCGGCGCACCTCGACCGGCGTCGGCGCGCCGAGAAGCACCCGGTCGAGGACTTCCTGTTCACGTACTACCGGCTCCGACCGGCGGCGCTGCGGCGCTGGCACCCCGGCGCGGGCACCTCGCTGGCGACCGACGGCGCCGACCCGGTCGAGGTGCGCGAGCGCGCCGGGTGGCGCTGGTACGAGGTCGTCGACGGCGCCCTGGGCCTCGACGTCGGCACCTACCTCGCCGACCGCGAGGGCGTGGTGCGGTTCGTGCGCGACCTGCTGACGGCGACCGCCGCCCGGCCCGCCCAGCTGGGCTGCTTCGGCCTGCACGAGTGGGCGATGGTCTACCGCCTCCCGGCAGGGGCCCAGCGGCACGAGGACCACCCGCTGCGACTCGGGTCGGCGGGTACCGACGCCGTCGTCGAGCAGAACCGGCTGCGCTGCAGCCACTTCGACGCCTACCGCTTCTTCACGCCCGAGGCCGTGCCCCTGAACCCGTTGCAGCCCAGTCGCTCCCGGGTGCTCGAGCTCGAGCAGCCGGGGTGCCTGCACGCCACGATGGACCTGTACAAGTGGGCCGGCCAGCTCGGCCCGGCCGTGCCGTCGTCGCTGCTGCTGGCGTGCTTCGACCTCGCCCGCGACGTGCGGGTGCTCGACATGGAGGCCTCGCCGTACGACCTGGCCGACCTCGGGTACGAGCCGGTCAGGATCGAGACGCCGGACGGCAAGGCCGAGTACGCACGCCGGCAGAAGGTCCTGGCCGAGCGCGCGGCGCCGCTGCGGGTGGCCCTGGTGGAGGTCTGCGACGCGGTGCTGGCTCAGGCCGGCGACAGCGGACGGCGCATCGCGACCCGGGCCGAGCGGTCGAGCCCTCTGGCCGCCTCGGCCTCGCGCACCGCCCGCAGCCCGGGGGCCAGCGCGGCGCCGTCGACGACCTCGAACCCCAGCCGCTCGTAGTACGGCCGGTTCCAGGGCACGCCGTCGAAGGTCGTGAGGGTCTGCGCAGCCAGTCCGCGACCTCGTCCCCACGCAGCCGCGTGGTCGACGAGATCTCGCCCCAGCCCGTGCCCCGCGTGGTCGGGGTGCACGCTGACCTGCTCGACGTGCACCGCGTCGTCGACGACGTCGGCCACCAGGTAGCCCGCCACCGCACCACGGTGCTCGACGACCCACGCCCGTCCGGCTTGCACGGACGCGAGCAGCTCGTGCTCACCGGGCGGCGGGTCGTCCGCGACCCAGTCCATCCCGACCTCGCGGAAGGCGCGTCCGGCGGCGGTCTCGACCTCCTGCAGCCGGCGCACGTCCTCGGCGCGGGCGGGCCTGATCACGCCGCCTGCTCGAGCCAGCGCCGCACCTCGCGGGGCGAGCGCAGCCGCACCCAGCGCACGCCGTCCGCGCCGTCGCGGTGCCGCTCCCACAGCGGCGCGTTGCGCCGGCGCACGACGCCGTGGCGGGTCCACGTCCAGAGCAGGATGTTCTCGAGCGGGTCGCGCCGCAGCAGGTTGCGCCAGCTCTCCCGGTTGCCGTTCCACAGCTCGCGCCGCAGCAGCACCCGTCCCGCGGTGCGACGCGCCACCCGCGCCATCACCGTGCGACGGGGCAGGTCGAGCCACACCACGGTGTCGACCGCCGCCAGGGCGTCCTGCGCGCGCGAGGTGTAGCTCCCGTCGACCACCCAGCCGTCCGGGGCCCGCGCGACGAACTGCTCGAGCCCGGCCGCCCACTGCTCGTCCGACGCCTGCTGCCAGCCCGGGCGGTGCTGCACCGAGTCGAGCTCGAGGTGCGGGACGCCCAGGCGGGAGGCGAGCTCCCGGGCCAGGGTGGTCTTGCCCGACCCGCTGATCCCGAGCACCCGCACGCGCCGCACCCGGCGAGGGTAGCCGTCAGCGGCGGGTCAGCCGCACCACCGGGATCACGCGCGTCGTCCGCGTCTCGTAGTCGGCGAAACCCGGTGCCTCGGAGACGATCCGGCGCCACGCCACGTCGCGCTCGTCCGGCTCGAGCTCCGCGGCCTGCACCTCGACGGTCCCGTCGTCGGGCGTCTCGACCGACGTGCGCGGGTGCGCGAGCAGGTTGCGGTACCAGGCGGGGTGGTCGGGCGCCCCGGCCTTGGACGCGACCACGAGCCAGCCGTCGTCGGTGGGGAAGCCCATCACGGGCGAGACCCGTTCGGTGCCGGTGCGGGCCCCCACGTGGTGCAGCAGCACGAGGCTGCGCCCGAACTGCGGCACCTCGCCGCCGTTGGCGCGGAAGGTGTCGATGACGGTCTGGTTCCAGTCGGCCACGTCGATCCCAACCACCGCCGCGTCCCCGCCCATTCCACGATTGACAGGTGACCAGATGGTCACCTAACGTCCGTGCCGTGACCGACGTGTTCCGCGCGCTCGCCGACCCGACCCGCCGGGCGGTGCTCGACAGCCTCGCCGAGCGCGACGGGCAGACCCTGGCCGAGCTGTGCGAGCACTTCCCGGGCATGACCCGGTTCGGCGTCAGCAAGCACCTCGGGGTGCTGGAGGCGGCCGACCTGGTGGTCCCGGTGCGGGAGGGCCGCAGCAAGCGGCACTTCCTCAACCCCGTCCCGATCGAGCAGATCGCGGGTCGCTGGGTCAGCCGCTACGCCGGCCGCTTCGCCGCGGCGCTCGTCGACCTCGAGCAGACCGCCACCCGACGCGAGGAGCACCAGTGACCATCACGACGCACGTCTACCAGGTGCACGTCGCCGCGTCGCCGGAGCAGGTCTGGCAGGCGCTCACCGACTCGGACTGGACGAGGCGCTGGCTGCACGGCACCTCGTTCCTCGAGCCGCCCGCACCCGGTGCGGCCTACCGCACGGTGACGCGCGACGGCCGCGACGCGGTCGAGGGCACGATCGAGGAGATGACCCCGCCGGCCGACGGGCGCCCCGGCCGGCTGGTCCAGACCTGGCACGTGCTCGACGACGTCGAGCTCGCGGCCGAGCCACCCGGCCGGGTGGAGTGGACGGTCGAGGCCGTCGGCGAGGGACTCACCCGCGTGCGGCTCGTGCACGGCGACCTCGCCTTCAGCCCCCGCACCTGGGAGTCGGTGCGCGACGGCTGGGTGTGGGTGCTCGACGCCCTGAAGACCGTCCTGGAGACGGGGCGCGAGCTGCCTCCTCGCACCGACCGGACGCCGACGCCGGTCCCGACGTCGGCCGACTTCCACCGCCGGATGGCGGTGGAGGCCAACAACAGCGTCTGGGACCTCGTCGACCGCGACCGCACGCCGGACGACGACGAGGACCTGCTGCGCCGCGCGTACGCCGCGGCGTACCACTGGGCACGGGCCGCCGGGGCCGCACCGGCCAACGAGGCGCGGGCCGCGTACATGGTCGCCAAGGCGCTGCTGCTCACCGGGCAGCCGGAGGCGTCGCTGCGCTCGGCCGACCGGTGCCTCGCCACCTGCGAGCAGCACGGGCTGGTCGACTTCGACCTCGCCTACGCGCACGAGGCGCGGGCCAGGGCGCTGTCCGCGCTGGGCCGCCACGACGACGCGCGGACTGCGTGGGACGCGGCCCGGTCGGTCCCGGTGGCAGACCCCGAGGACCGGGCCGTGCTCGAACGCGACTTCAGCGCGGCGTGACGCCCGCCCGCAGCAGGCCGTAGGTGAGGCCGTCGACGAGGGCCTCCCACGACGCCTCCAGGATGTTCGGCGCCACGCCGACGGTCTCCCAGGACGACTCCTTGTCGGCGGTCTCGATGAGCACGCGGGTCACCGCGTCGGTGCCGTGCGCGGCGTCGAGGATGCGCACGCGGAAGTCGATGAGCTGCATGGTGGCGAGCTCGGGGTAGGCCGGCAGCAGGGCCTGGCGCAGGGCGTGGTCGAGCGCGTTCACCGGGCCGTTGCCCTCGCCGGTGGCGACCGTGCGGGTGCCGGCAGCGACGAGCTTCACGGTGGCCTCGGACACCGCGCCGTCCGGACGCGAGTCGGTGATGACGCGCCAGCTCTCGGCATCGAAGAAGGCCGGGCGGCGGCCGTCGACCTCCTCGCGCAGCAGCAGCTCGAACGAGGCGTCGGCGGCGTCGAACGTGTACCCGTCCTGCTCCATCTGCTTCACCCGCGCGACGAGCCGCGCGACGACCTCGGGGTGCTCGGACAGGTCGTAGCCGAGCTCGCGGCCCTTGAGCTCGACCGACGCGCGACCTGCCATGTCGGAGACCAGGAGCCGCATGTCGTTGCCCACCTGCACCGGGTCGGTGTGCTGGTAGAGGTCGGGGTCGACCTTGATGGCGCTGGCGTGCAGGCCCGCCTTGTGCGCGAAGGCGCTCGCGCCGACGTACGGCTGGCGCGAGTACGCGGGCACGTTCGTGACCTCGCTGACGGCGTGCGCGACGCGCGTGCCCTCCCGCAGCTTCCCCTCGGGCAGGACGGCACGCCCGCGCTTCAGCTCGAGGTTGGCGACGACGGTGAGCAGGTCGGCGTTGCCCGTCCGCTCGCCGTAGCCGTTGAGCGTGCCCTGCACGTGCAGGGCGCCGGCGTCGACCGCGGCGAGCGAGTTGGCGACGGCGCACCCGGTGTCGTTGTGGCAGTGGATGCCGAGCCTCGAGCCGGACGACCCCGCGACCTCGACCCCGGTGCGCTGCAGCACCGCGTGGACGACGTCGGCGACCTGGTCGGGCAGCATCCCGCCGTTGGTGTCGCACAGCGCCAGCACCTCGGCGCCGGCCTGCGCCGCTGTGACCAGCACCTCGATCGCGTAGTCGGGGTCGTCGCGGTAGCCGTCGAAGAAGTGCTCGGCGTCGAGGAACACCCGGCGCCCCTCCCCCGCGAGGAACCCGACCGTGTCGGACACCATCGCCAGGTTCTCCTCGGGCGTCGTGCGCAGCGCGAGCTCGACGTGGCGGGAGTGCGACTTCGCGACCAGGGTGACGACCGGCGTCTGCGCGTCGAGCAGCGCGCGCACGAGCGGGTCGTCGGCGGCGCGGGTGCCCGCGCGGCGCGTGGCGCCGAACGCCGCCAGCTGCGCGTGCTCGAGCCGCAGCTCGGTGGCGGCCCGGCGGAAGAAGGCGGTGTCCTTCGGGTTCGCGCCGGGCCAGCCACCCTCGATGAAGCCCACGCCCAGGGAGTCCAGCGACGCGGCGATGGCCAGCTTGTCCGCCACCGAGAGGTTCAGCCCCTCCTGCTGCGCGCCGTCGCGCAGGGTGGTGTCGTAGACGTGGAGGTCGCTCATCGGCCTGCCTTCGTGTCGTCGCCGGTTGCCGGTCGTGGCTGGGTCGTGCTGCCCGTCCTGGTACTCCGTCGAGAGGATCGCCCCCGACGCAAAAAGACCCCCCGCGGGCACGGGAGGTCTGCGCGGCTCCGGGGTGGTGCCCCGGCGGCCGCGCTCAGGTAATGAGGAGCGAGGTACGCATCGGGACCATCGTGCCGACCGCTCGGTGGGACGTCCAGCCTCCGGACCAGACGTCCCACCATGCGGTCAGCGGCTCACGCGAGGCGGTGCAGCCACCCGTGGGTGTCGTCGGCCCGGCCGTACTGCACGTCGAGCAGGGTCTGCCGGATCCGGGTGGTGACCTCACCGGTGCCGCCGCCGCCGACCACGTGCTCGGTACCGGGCTCGACCAGCCGACCGACAGGGGTGACGACAGCCGCTGTGCCGCAGGCGAACACCTCGGTCAGGCGACCCGAGGCCACGCCGTCGCGCCACTCCTGGACGTCGATGCGCCGCTCGGTGACCTCGTGGCCCTGCTCGCGCAGCAGCGCGATGATCGAGTCGCGCGTGACGCCCTCGAGGATCGTGCCGGACAGCTCGGGGGTGACCACCGACCCGTCGTCGTGCACGAAGAACAGGTTCATGCCGCCCAGCTCCTCGACCCAGCGGCTCTCGACGGCGTCGAGGAAGACCACCTGCTCGCAGCCGGCGCGCGCGGCCTCGGCCTGCGCGTTCAGGGAGGCGGCGTAGTTGCCACCGCACTTGGCGGCCCCGGTACCGCCCGGCGCGGCGCGGGTGGAGTGCTGCGCCAGCCAGATCGACACCGGCTGCACGCCCCCCGGGAAGTACGAGCCGGCGGGCGAGGCGATCACCATGTACGTGACCTCCGCCGCCGGGCGGACGCCGAGGAACGCCTCGGACGCGAACATGAACGGCCGCAGGTACAGGCTCGACTCGCCGCCGGTCGGCACCCACTCGACGTCGGTCTGCACCAGCGCCTCGAGCGAGCCGAGGAACACGTCGGCAGGCAGCTCGGGCAGCGCGAGCCGGGCGGCCGAGCGCGCGAACCGCGCGGCGTTCACCTCGGGGCGGAAGGTCCAGACCGACCCGTCGGCGTGCCGGTAGGCCTTCATGCCCTCGAAGATCTCCTGCGCGTAGTGCAGGACCGCGGCCGAGGGGTCCATCGCGATCGGGCCGTAGGCCTCGACCCGACGGTCGTGCCAGCCGCCCTCGGCCGTCCACGTCGCCCTGGCGAGGTGGTCGGTGAAGTACTTCCCGAAGCCGGGCGCGGCGAGGACCTCCGCGCGGCGCGCGGGGTCGGCGGGGTCGTCGCGCCGGACGACCTCGAAGCCGCCCGGGGCGGCGTCGGTGCTGGTGGGGGCGTCGGTCGTCGTGCTCATGGGCTCACCGTACCTGCGTGACGTGGACGTCAGGCGAGCCGCGCGAGCAGCCGGTCACCGACCTCGCGCGTGCTCGGACGCCCGGTCGACCCTGCGCGCTCGGCGAGGTCGTCGGACACCGCCTGCTCGACCCGGGCGGCCGCGGCCGGGTGGCCGAGGTGCTCGAGCAGCAGGGCGACGGACAGCACGGTGGCCGTGGGGTCGGCCACCCCCTGGCCGGCGATGTCGGGCGCCGACCCGTGGACGGGCTCGAACATCGAGGGCGTGGTGCGCTCCGGGTTGACGTTGCCGGAGGCCGCCAGGCCGATGCCGCCGGTGACGGCAGCGGCCAGGTCGGTGACGATGTCGCCGAACAGGTTGTCGGTGACGATCACGTCGAAGCGGGACGGGTCGGTGACCAGGAAGATGGTCGCCGCGTCCACGTGCAGGTAGTCGGTGGTCACGTCGGGGAACTCGGCCCCGACCGCCTCGACCGTGCGCCGCCACAGGTGGCCGGCGTGGGTCAGCACGTTGTGCTTGTGCACCAGGGTCAGCTTCCGGCGCGGGCGCCGCTGCGCCCGGGCGAACGCGTCGCGCACGACCCGCTCGACGCCGAACGCGGTGTTGACGCTGACCTCGGTCGCGATCTCGTGCGGGGTGCCGACCCGCAGCGCGCCGCCGTTGCCGGTGTAGGGACCCTCTGTGCCCTCGCGGACGACGACGAAGTCGATCTCCCCGGGGTCGGCCAGCGGCCCGCGCACCCCCGGGAAGAGACGCGACGGGCGCAGGTTCACGTACTGGTCGAGCTCGAACCGCAGCCGCAGCAGGAGCCCGCGCTCGAGCACGCCGCTCGGGACCCCCGGGTCGCCGATCGCGCCGAGCAGGATCGCGTCGTGGCCGCGGACCTCGTCGAGCACGCTGTCGGGCAGGCACTCCCCCGTGGCGTGCCAGCGACGCGCACCCAGGTCGTACTCGGTGGTGTCGACCTGCACGCCCTCGGCGCCGGCGACCTGCTCGAGGACGCGCAGGCCCTCGGCGACCACCTCGGGGCCGATGCCGTCGCCCGCGACGACGGCCAGGCGCAGGCTCTGGTCGGTGCTCACTCGCCGTGCAGCTCCATCGACTCCTGGAGCGCCTGCGAGAACGTGACGTGCTCGCTGGTCTCGTCGGTCGTGTCGGGCACGGTGATCACCTCGGTCGCAGTGGTGGAGCGGACCCGTCGAGATTACGTCGGACGTCCAACCATCGGTACGGCGATCTCGCAGAGCGAGACGGTCAGTCCGTGAGGTCGACGACGTGCACGGCGTCGGCGTCGACGGCATCCCGCAGCGCGGAGGCGATCTCGTGCGGCACCGGCCCGTCGACGGCGAGCACGCTGACCGCCTGGCCGCCGGCGCTCGCGCGTCCGACCTGCATGGCGGCGATGTTCACGTCGGCCTCGCCGAGGATCGAGCCGAGCGCGCCGATCACCCCCGGCCGGTCGCGGTAGCGCAGCACCACCAGGTGGTCGTCGAAGGTGATCTCGAGCGGGTACCCGTCGACGCCCACCAGCTTGCGCACCTGCTGCGGGCCCGTGAGCGTGCCCTCGACCTGCACCCGCGAGCCGTCCTCGAGCACGGCGGCGAGGGCGACCACGTTGCGGAACCGCGGGCTGTCGGGCTCGGTCACCAGGTGCGCCTCGATGCCCCGGGCCTGCGCGAGCACCGGCGCGTTCACGACCGTGACGGGTTCGGCGACCTGGTCGGTGAGCACCCCGGTCAGGGCCGCGAGCCGCAGCACCGAGACGTCCTCCTCGGTGATCTCGCCGCTCACCTGCACGTCGAGCCGGGTGAGCGCGGCACCGCTGAGGGCCGTCAGCAGCCGGCCCAGCCGGTGGGTCAGCGCGATGCCGGGGCGCACCACCTCGGCGACCGAGCCGCCGGCGACGTTGACGGCGTCCGGGACGAGGTCGCCGTCGAGCGCCTGGCGCACCGAGCGCGCGACGGCGACCCCCGCCTTCTCCTGCGCCTCGTGCGTCGACGCGCCGAGGTGCGGGGTCGCCACGACCGTGTCGAAGCCGAACAGCGGTGAGTCCGTGCAGGGTTCGGTCGCGAAGACGTCGAGACCGGCGGCGCCGACACGTCCGTCCGCGAGCGCCGACGCGAGGGCCTGCTCGTCGACGATCCCACCGCGGGCGGCGTTCACGACGATCACCCCGCGCCGGACCCGGCGCAGCGCGTCGTCGCCGATCAGGCCCACGGTCTCGGCGGTGCGCGGCAGGTGCACGGTCAGCACGTCGGCAACGGCGAGCAGCTCGTCGAGCCCGACGAGCCGGACGCCGAGCTGGGCCGCGCGGGACGCCGAGACGTACGGGTCGTAGGCGACGACGTCCATCTCGAACGCCTGCAGCCGCTGCGCCACCAGCATCCCGATGCGGCCGAGACCGACGACGCCGAGCGTCTTGCCGGCCAGCTCGACGCCCGTGAAGCGCGAGCGGTCCCAGCGCCCTGCGCGCAGCGAGGCGCTGGCGGCGGCGACGTGGCGGGCCGCCGCGAGGACGAGCCCCACGGCGTGCTCGGCGGCCGAGGTGGTGTTCGAGGTGGGCGCGTTCACGACCATCACGCCGGCCGCGGTCGCGGCGGGGACGTCGACGTTGTCGAGCCCGACGCCGGCGCGGGCGACCACCCGCAGCCGCGGGGCGGCGGCGAGCACCTCGGCGTCGACCCGGGTGGCCGAGCGCACCAGCAGCGCGGACGCCTGCGCGACCTCGCGCAGCAGCGCCGGCCGGTCGGTGCCGTCGACGGTGCGGACGTGGACGCCGGGCCCGAGGGCCTCGATCGTGGCCGGGGAGAGCTCCTCGGCGATCAGGACGACGGGCTGCTCGGTCACGGCGGCGAGCCTAGTGCGGATGCGCAGGGTCTTGACCGATGTCCGATTCGGGCGAATGATGCGGTTCCACCGAACGCGAACACTCTGTCGCGTTTCCGACCTGGGGGTCCGTCGTGCGACCGAAGCCGTCCCGTCTCCTCGCCGTGGCGGCGCTCGCCGCGGCCGTGCTCGTCGTCCCGGTCGGCCAGGCCCCGCCGGCGCAGGCGTCGGCCCTGCCGACCACCGCGGTCGCGATGGGCGACAGCTTCATCAGCGGCGAGGGCGCCGGCGCCTACCAGCCCGTGATCGACGAGGCCGGTGCGGCGCAGGGCTTCCCGGGGTGGTCGGCCCCGAACAGCAACCCGTTCTTCTGCCACCGCAGCGCCAAAGCCTCGATCGCCGTCGCCGACCTGCCCGGCATCGAGCAGCGGGTGAACCTCGCCTGCTCCGGCGCGCAGCCCGCCGACCTGGCGAGCCCGTCGTCGGCGCGCGCGAACGGCCGCACCGTCGCCGCGCAGCTCGACCAGCTGCGCGCCGTCGCGCAGACCGGCGACGTCGACCTCGTGCTGCTCGGGATCGGTTCGAACAACACGCAGTTCACGTTCGGCAACGTCGCCGCCGAGTGCGCGGGGCGCTTCGTCGGCGACGGCTACACCGGGTGGTGGGAGGTGTGGATCGACCTGATCAACTGGATCAGCGGCACCGAGCTGAACGAGGAGCCCTGCACCGACGCCGATCTCGCCACGGCAGCGCAGTTCTCGGCCGCCCAGGCCGAGACCGCCGCCTCGGTGCGGCAGGTGCTCGACGTGCTCGCCGCGGTCGACGCCGACGGGCAGCACCGGGTCGTGCTGCAGGACTACACCAACCCGCTGCCCGAGGTCTTCGCGCCCGAGTACCTCACCGAGGACGGCCGCGACGACGAGCGCGACAAGTACCGCGCCCTCGTCGACGAGCGGTACGCAGCGGGCTGCCCGGCAGACGTCGCGACCCTCGCTCCGGCGCACCGGTTCTCGTCGAGCCTCGGCGCGATGGTCGGCGGCGTGGCGGCGACGGTGCAGGCGGAGCGCCCGGGTGCCGACGTCACGTACCTGAACGTGCAGCACGCCTTCGACGGCGCGCGGCTGTGCGAGGCGTACGGCAGCCCGGCGAACGCGCTGGCCACCCCGCTGCGCGTCATGGACGGGCCGAGCGGCGTGCCGGTCGAGAGCTTCGGGCCCTACGACAAGCTCGACATCAAGCGGGTCACCGACACCTGCAAGAGCTACTACCAGACCTGCCAGGAATCGTGGCACCCCAGCGCGGCCGGCCACCAGGTGCTCGGGCAGTGCCTGACCCAGGCGTGGACGCGCGGGGGCGCGGCGCTGACCTGCACGCGCGCCGCCGACGGCTCGATCGGCGTCGGGTGAGGGGCCTCCCCCAGCAGGACCGCTCGCGCGGGACGGTCGAGCGTCTCCTCGCCGCTGCGGACGCCGAGATCGGCGAGGTGGGGCTGGCCGCCGCCAGCACGCGGTCGATCGCCGCCCGTGCCGGCGTGTCCGTCGGCGCGCTCTACCGCTTCTTCGCCGACAAGGACGCGGTCGCCGACGCCCTCGCCCGCCAGTACCTCGAGCACGTCGGCCCGCCCTTCGAGCAGGCGCTGGCCGGCGTCGACGGCGCGGCGTCGGCGGTCGTGGCGGTGCGGCGGGTGGTCGAGGCGGCAGCCGTGCTCCAGCTGGAGCACCCGGGCTACTACCGGCTCACCGAGGAGCGCTCCCCCGACCGGCTCGACTCCCCCGCCCACGCCGTGCGCGAGGCCCTGGTCGACCGGTTCGTGGTTGCGCTGCGAGGGGCCGGCGCCGACGTGCCGGACGCGCGGCTGCGCCCGGGCGTCGAGCTGGTCGTCGAGACGGTGCGTCACGGGCTGGTGCGCGCACCGGTGGAGGCCGCTGCGCGGGCTGCGGTCGTCGAGGAGCTGGGGCACCTCGTCGCGGGCTACGTCGAGGGACGACTGCTCGGTGACGCGGTCACCGCTGCGGCAGGCGGTGCAGCTCGGGGCCGCTGAGGCGTCCGTCCTCGACCTCGAGCGTCATGTAGGTGCAGTGCGGCTGCCGCCGCCGGTCGGTCGGCGAGCCGGGGTTGAGCAGCCGCAGCCCGCCCGGGGCCGTGGTGTCCCACGGGATGTGGCTGTGCCCGAACACCAGCACGTCGACGTCGGGATAGGCCTGCTCGCACCGGGCCTCGCGCCCGGCCTTCTGGCCCGTCTCGTGCACCACGGCGAACCGCAGCCCGCCGAGCTCGGCCCGTGCCACCTCGGGCAGCCGCGCGCGCAGACCCGGTCCGTCGTTGTTGCCCCAGCACGCGACCAGCCGCCTCGCGCGGGCCTCGAGCGCGTCCAGCGCCGCCTCGTCGACCCAGTCGCCGGCGTGGACGACGACGTCGGCCGCGTCCACGGCGTCCCACACCTGCGCCGGCAGGTCCTTCGCCCGCTTCGGCAGGTGCGTGTCGGCGAGCAGCAGCACGGACGTCACGGCACCCGAGCCTGCCAGTCCCATCTCCGCGCCGCCTGCCGTCCGCCGCCTCGACGCCGCGAGTGGTGGGTTCGCACGGGCTGAAGCAACCGTTCGCGGCGTGGAGGCCCCGAGTCAGTCCTCGGCGAGGCGCGTCCTGAGCCGGTCGAGGCCGCGCAGGACCTCGTCGCGTCGGCCGGTGACCCAGAGCAGCTCGCGTCCCACGGTGGTCGTCGCCCACAGCTGCGCACCGAAGGTGGGTTCGGTGCCGTCGAGCGGTCGGGCCGACGTCAGCGGACGCAGCTCGCGCGCCAGGCAGTGGTCGCACCGCAGCAGCGTCCCGTCGTCGACGCGCGCCACGACCGCGTGCCGGGCGCAGCGCGGGCACTCGACGTGCACCTCACCGAGCCGGTCGGGACCGCGATCAGGCTCCCGGAACCGTTCCTGCGTCACGCGGTGGCTGGTGCCACCGGACGACAGAACCCGCCCGTGCCGCGGTGGCGGACGGGCGGGTTCTCCCTCGTCGTGCTGGGTGGTGCCGGGGTCAGCGCTCGGCGGTGCCCTCGGTGTAGTCGTCGTCGCCGGAGCGGACCCACGCCATCAGCTTGCGCAGGTCGCGGCCGGTGGCCTCGATCGGGTGCTGCTCGCCCTCGGCGCGCAGTCGCTTGAACTCCGGCGCGCCGGCGTCCTGGTCGGCGATGAAGCCGGCCGCCCACGAGCCGTCCTTGATCGCGGCGAGGACCTCGCCCATGCGGACCTTGACCGAGTCGTCGACGACCTTGGGACCGGAGGTGTAGTCGCCGTACTCGGCGGTGTCGGACACGCTCCAGCGCTGCTTGGCGATGCCGCCCTCGTACATGAGGTCGACGATCAGCTTGAGCTCGTGCAGGCACTCGAAGTAGGCGACCTCGGGCTGGTAGCCGGCCTCGGTGAGGGTCTCGAAGCCCTGCTGCACCAGCCGCGAGACGCCGCCGCAGAGGACGGCCTGCTCGCCGAACAGGTCGGTCTCGGTCTCCTCGGTGAAGGTGGTGCGGATGCCGCCGGCGCGCAGGCCGCCGATGCCCTTGGCGTACGCGAGCGCGAGGTCCCAGGCCTTGCCGGTCGCGTCGTTCTCGACGGCGACCAGCACCGGGACGCCGCGGCCGTCGACGTACTCGCGGCGCACCAGGTGGCCGGGACCCTTCGGCGCGACCATCGCGACGTCGACGCCGGCCGGCGGCTGGATGTAGTCGAACCGGATGTTGAAGCCGTGGCCGAAGAACAGCGCGTCGCCGTCCTGCAGGTTCGGCGCGATCGCCTCGGCGTAGACGTGGCGCTGCACGTGGTCGGGCGTGAGCAGCATGATCAGGTCGGCCTCGGCGGCCGCCTCGGCGGGCGTCACCACGCGCAGGCCCTCGGCCTCGGCCTTGGCCCGGCTCCGCGAGCCCTCCTGCAGGCCGACGCGGACGTCGACGCCCGAGTCGCGCAGGCTCAGCGCGTGGGCGTGGCCCTGGCTGCCGTAGCCGATGACGGCGACCTTGCGCTGCTGGATGATCGACAGGTCGGCGTCGTCGTCGTAGTACATCTGGGCCACGGGGGCTTCTCCTTCAGTGGTTTTCGTTGTGGGACGGGACGTTCAGGACCGGCTGGACCGGTCGGTCATGGAGCGGGAGCCGCGCCCGAGCGCGACGAGTCCCGACTGGACGAGCTCGCGGATGCCGAACGGCTCGAGCACGCGCAGCAGCGCCGCGATCTTGTCGGCGTGGCCGGTGGCCTCGATCGTGAGCGCGTCGGTGGCGACGTCGACGACCTTGGCGCGGAACAGCTCGACGACCTCGAGCACCTGCGAGCGCTGGGCGCCCTCGGCGCGCACCTTCACCAGGATCAGCTCGCGCTGCACCGAGGCGGCCGGCTCGAGCTCGGCGACCTTGAGCACGTTCACCAGCTTGTTCAGCTGCTTGGTGACCTGCTCGAGCGGCTGGTCCTCGACGTCGACGACCACGGTCATCCGCGACACGTCGGGGTGCTCGGTCGGCCCCACGGCCAGCGAGTGGATGTTGAAGTCGCGCCGCGCGAACAGCCCCGCGGCGCGGGTGAGCACACCGGGTCGGTCCTCGACCAGCACGGACAGCGTGTGGCGGGTCATGCGCCCTCCTCCTCGCGGTCCCAGACCGGCGTCGAGTCGCGCGCCACCTGGATGGCGTCGTTGCTCACGCCGGCGGGCACCATCGGCCAGACCATCGCGTCGCGGTGCACGACGAAGTCGACGACGACGGGACGGTCGGTCACCGCCATCGCCTGCGCGATGACGTCGTCGAGGTCCTCGGGACGCTCGCACCGCAGCCCGACGCAGCCGTAGGCGTCGGCGAGCTTGACGAAGTCCGGGATGCGCTGCGCCGCCTCGACACCGGTGCCGGTGTTCAGGTCGGTGTTGGAGTAGCGGCCCTCGTAGAACAGGGTCTGCCACTGGCGCACCATGCCCAGGCTGGAGTTGTTGATGACGGCGACCTTGATCGGGATGCCGTTGATCGCGCAGGTGGCCAGCTCCTGGTTGGTCATCTGGAAGCAGCCGTCGCCGTCGATCGCCCACACGACGCGGTCGGGCTGGCCGACCTTGGCGCCCATCGCCGCAGGGACGGCGAACCCCATCGTCCCGAGGCCGCCGGAGTTGATCCACGACGCCGGGCGCTCGTAGCGGACGAACTGCGCCGCCCACATCTGGTGCTGACCCACGCCCGCCGCGTACACCGCGTCGGGGCCGGCCGCGGCGCCGAGCCGCTCGATCACCAGCTGCGGCGACAGCGAGCCGTCGTCGGGCTCGGTGTAGCCGAGCGGATAGGTCTCGCGGATCCGGTCGAGCTGGGTCCACCAGGCCTGCAGCTGCGGGGTGCGGCCGGCGTCGGCCTCGGCCTGCACGGCGTCGACGAGGTCGCTGATGACCTCCTTGGCGTCGCCCACGATCGGGACGTCGGCGTGCCGGTTCTTGCCGATCTCGGCCGGGTCGATGTCGGCGTGGACGATCGCGGCGCCCGGCGCGAACGAGCTCAGCTGGCCGGTCACCCGGTCGTCGAAGCGGGCGCCGAGGCTCACGATCAGGTCGGACTTCTGCAGCGCCGTCACCGCGGCGACGGTGCCGTGCATGCCGGGCATGCCGAGGTGCTGCGGGTGCGAGTCGGGCAGCGCGCCGCGCGCCATCAGCGTCGTGACGACGGGCGCGCCGGTGAGGTCGACCAGCTTCGCGAGCTCCTCGCTGGCGCGGGCCTTGATCACGCCGCCGCCCACGTAGAGCACCGGGCGGCGGGAGGTGGTGAGCAGCCGCGCCGCCTCGCGCACCTGCTTGCTGTGCGGGCGGGTCACCGGCCGGTACCCCGGCAGCTCGATGCGGGTCGGCCAGACGAACTCGGTCTTGGCCTGCAGCACGTCCTTGGGGATGTCGACGAGCACCGGGCCGGGGCGGCCCGTGCCGGCGATGTGGAACGCCTCGGCGATCGCGCGCGGGATGTCGGCGGGGTCGGTCACCAGGTAGCTGTGCTTGGTGATCGGCATCGTGATGCCGACGATGTCGGCCTCCTGGAACGCGTCCGTGCCGATCGAGCCCGAGACCACCTGGCCGGTGATGGCCACGATCGGCACCGAGTCCATGTACGCGTCGGCGATGGGCGTGACCAGGTTGGTCGCGCCCGGGCCGGAGGTCGCCATGCAGACACCGACCCGCCCGGTGGCCTGGGCGTAGCCCTGGGCGGCGTGGCCCGCGCCCTGCTCGTGGCGCACCAGGATGTGCCGGACCTTCTCGGAGTCGAGCAGCGGGTCGTAGGCCGGGAGGATGGTGCCGCCCGGGATGCCGAAGACGACCTCGACGCCGGCCCGCTCGAGCGACCGGACGAGCGACTGCGCGCCCGTCATCACCTCGGGGGGTTCGGGCGGCGAGCCCGGCTGGGTGCCGGTGCGCGGGCCCGGCACGGCGCGGGGGCCCGGACGGGGGGCCTCTCCGGTGGTGGCCACTGCGGTCTCCTACAGGTCGTTCGTGCGGTGAGGTGTCGGTCAGGTGAGCGGGCTGGACATACGAAGACCCCTCGGGCCCGGGGGCCGTCGAGGGGTCGCGCGCGCAGCGGTGGTCGCCCGGCTACGCGCGCCGGGTGAGTACGAGGACGTCGAGACGTGCCGCGGGCATGCGTCCACGGTGCTCCGGCTCGCGGGGTGTGTCAACACGCGGACGCACGCGTCCCGGGATGCGGACAGGAGGCGGTGGTCACGACGGTCAGCCGCACACCGCGCCGCCGGAGGCGGACCCGACCAGCTTCGCGTACTTGGCCAGCACACCGCGGGTGTAGCGCGGCGGCAGCGGCTCGAAACCCTCGGCGCGACGGGCGATCTCGGCCTCGTCGACGAGCAGGTCGAGCGTGCCGGACGCGACGTCGAGCCGGATGCGGTCGCCGTCGCGCACGTGCGCGATCGGGCCGCCGTCGACGGCCTCGGGCGCGACGTGGCCCACGCACAGACCCGTCGTCCCGCCGGAGAACCGCCCGTCGGTCAGCAGCAGGACGTCCTTGCCGAGCCCCGCCCCCTTGATCGCGCCGGTGATGGCGAGCATCTCGCGCATGCCCGGGCCGCCCTTGGGGCCCTCGTAGCGGATCACCACGACGTCGCCGGCGGTGATCGTCCCGTCGTTGAGCGCGTCCATGGCGGCCCGCTCGCGGTCGAAGACGCGGGCCGTCCCCTCGAAGACGTCGGAGTCGAACCCGGCCGACTTCACGACCGCGCCCTCGGGCGCGAGCGTGCCGTGCAGGACGGTGATGCCACCGGTGGCGTGGATGGGGTTCGCCAGCGTGCGCAGCACGTCGCCGTCGAGCTGCGGCGGGGCGAGCTCCTCGAGGTTCTCGGCCATCGTGCGGCCGGTGACGGTGAGCACGTCGCCGTGCAGCAGCCCCGCGTCGAGCAGCGCCTTCATCACCACGGGGACGCCGCCGATGCGGTCGACGTCGACCATGACGTGGCGGCCGAACGGCTTGACGTCGGCCAGGTGCGGCACCTTCGCGCCGATCCGCGAGAAGTCGGCGAGCGAGAGCTCGACCTCGGCCTCGTGCGCGATGGCCAGCAGGTGCAGCACGGCGTTGGTGGACCCGCCGAACGCCATCACGACGGCGATCGCGTTCTCGAACGCCTCGCGCGTCATGATCTGCCGGGCGGTGATGCCCTTCACGAGCAGCCCCACGGCGGCCTGGCCGCTGCGGCGGGCGAAGCCGTCGCGACGCCGGTCGGTGGCGGGCGGCGCGGCCGAGCCGGGCAGCGACATGCCGAGCGCCTCGGCGGCGCTCGCCATCGTGTTGGCCGTGTACATGCCGCCGCAGGCGCCCTCGCCCGGGCAGATCGCGCGCTCGATCGCGTCGACGTCCTCGCGCGACATCAGTCCGCGGGCGCAGGCGCCGACCGCCTCGAAGGCGTCGATGATCGTGACGTCGCGCTCGGAGCCGTCCGAGAGCTTGGCGCGCCCGGGCAGGATCGAGCCGGCGTAGAGGAAGACGGACGCGAGGTCGAGCCGGGCGGCCGCCATGAGCATGCCGGGCAGCGACTTGTCGCAGCCGGCCAGCAGCACGGTGCCGTCGAGCCGCTCGGCCTGCACCACGGTCTCGACGGAGTCGGCGATGACCTCGCGCGACACCAGCGAGAAGTGCATGCCCTCGTGGCCCATCGAGATGCCGTCGGAGACCGAGATCGTGCCGAACTCGAGCGGGTAGCCCTGGGCGAGGTGGACGCCGTCCTTGACCGCCTTGGCGAGCCGGTCGAGCGACAGGTTGCACGGCGTGATCTCGTTCCAGGACGACGCGACGCCGATCTGGGGCTTCTCCCAGTCCTCGTCGCCCATCCCGACGGCGCGCAGCATCCCGCGGGACGCGGCCTTCTCGAGGCCGTCGGTGACGTCGCGGCTGCGCGGCTTGGTGTCCACCCGTCCCTGCGTCTGCATGCACAGGAGTCTACGACCACCCGAGCCGGTCGAGGTGTCCGGGTGGTGAGCGACAGGTCTCGCGATCCGAGACGGTGTTCGGTCCGCCTAGGCTGCCTGCATGCCGCACGCCCACGCCCACGTCGACGCGTCCGCCGGCGAGCTGCGGCTGTCGACCGCCGCCAACCGGGTGCTCCTCGTCGTGGTGGCGCTGACCCTGATCGCCACCGTCGTCGGCATGGTCGCGATCTGGCCGCACGGCGGGGTCGCGCGCACCGACCAGGCCCGGCTGGCGTTCGACGGCGTCACGATCGTCCACGGCACCGTCGAGGAGGCCACCGCCGGGCTCTGCCCCGGCCTGACCGAGGACCGGCTGCCCGACGGGTCGATCCCGGAGGAGACCACCTGCGCGGCCGCGCAGGTGCGGCTCGGCGACGACGCCCCGGACGGCACCGCCGGCGACACGGTCGAGGTGCAGGTGCCGATCCTGTCGTACCAGGCCGGCATGTCGCCGGGCGACGCCGTGCTGGTCGGCCGCTACGACGTGGCGGACGACCCCGCGCTGGAGGGTGTCCCCGTCTGGGTCTGGGTCGAGTACGACCGGCAGCTGCCGCTGGCCCTGCTCGCCGTGGTCTTCACCGTGCTGGTCGTGCTCGTCGGACGGCTGCGCGGGCTGGCGGCGGTGCTCGGCCTCGGCGTCGGCTACGCCACCGTCTTCCTGTTCATGCTGCCCGCGCTCTCCCGCGGTGAGGACCCGGTGCTCGTCGCGCTGCTCGGCTCGGTCGCGATCATGACCGTGATCCTCTACGCCGCACACGGTTTCACCGCCAAGACGACGGCCGCCCTGGTCGGCACCGTCGCCGGGCTGGGGCTCACGGCGGCGCTCGCGACGTGGGCCACCCGCGCGAGCCACCTCGACGGCTCGGCGTCCGAGACCGCGTACCAGCTGCGGCAGGTCACCGGCCTGCCCGACCTGTCGGGCCTGGTGCTGTGCGGGGTGATCCTGGCGGGGCTCGGCGTGCTCAACGACGTGACGATCACGCAGTCGTCCGCGGTCTGGGAGCTGCGCCGGCTCGCGCCGCAGAGCCGGTTCCGCGACCTGTTCCGCGCGGGCATGCGGATCGGGCGCGACCACCTGGCCTCGACGGTGTACACGATCGCGTTCGCCTACGCCGGCGCCGCGCTGCCGACGCTGCTGCTCATCTCGGTCTACGACCGGCCGTTCGGCCAGACGGTCACGAGCGCCGAGATCGCCGAGGAGGTCGTCCGGACGCTGGTGGGGTCGATCGGCCTGGTGCTCGCGATCCCGCTGACGACCGCGGTCGCCGCCCTGCTGGTGCTGAGCGCCCGCCGGCTCCGCCCGGCCGACCGGGTCGCCGAGGACGAGCCGGAGACCGAGCCCGTCCTCTAGCCGCGGTGCACCACGTGCGCGGGCGGCTCGCCCGCCAGCAGGCGCGCGAGCTGGGCCTGCACGAGGCGGCGGGCGCGCGGCACCATCGCCGAGGTCGCCCCGCCGACGTGCGGGCTCACCAGCAGGCCAGGCGCGCCCCACAGCGGGTGCTCGGGCGGCAGCGGCTCGGGGTCGACGACGTCGACCGCCGCCCGCAGCCGGCCCGTGGTGAGCTCGGCCAGCAGGTCGGCGGTGACGACGACCGGTCCGCGGGCGACGTTCACCACGAGCGCGTGGTCGGGCAGCAGCGCCAGCAGCCGCGCGTCGACGAGCCCGCGGGTGGCCTCGGTCAGCGGGCAGGCCAGGACCAGCACCTCGGTGCCGGGCAGCAGCACGTCCAGCTCGTCGACGCCGTGGACCGGGCCGAACCGCGCGCTGTGCTCGTCGTCGCGGGCGCGTGAGGCGACCCGGGTGAGCTCGACCTCGAACGGCTCGAGGCGTGCGGCGATCGCGGTCCCCACCCCGCCGGCCCCGAGCACGAGCACGCGGCGGTCGGCCAGCGACGTGCGCACGCGCGGCGCCCAGCGCCCGCGCTCCTGCTCGCGCGCCGCGTCGTCGAGCCCGCGCAGCGACGCGATCGCGAGCCCGACCGCGAGCTCGGCGGTGCTGGCGTCGTGCACGCCGACCGCGTTGGCGAGCGGGACGCCGGGCGGCATCCGCTCGACCAGGCCGTCGTACCCCGCGGTCAGCGTCTGCACCAGCCGCAGCGACGGTGCCTCGGCCAACCGCTCGAGGGCGGCGGCCGGCCGCTGGTACGGCAGCACGACCGCGGCGAGCCGGTCGGCGTCCTCGCCGAGGTCGGACGGCGGACCGCCGACGTCCCAGGCGAGCGCCCGCACGCCGTCCGGGTAGGGACCGAGGCGCTCGAGCCAGTCCTGGTCGGGGACGGTCAGCACGAGCTCGTCGGTGTGCGGCACCCCGCCATCCTGACGGAGGATGCAGGGCATGGCCCTCCCGACCCCGCGTCCCGGCACGCGCGCTGCCGTCGCCGCCGCGCTCGTCGCCGTGCTGGCCGGGTGCGGCGGCGGTGGCCCCGAGAGCATCGGCGAGGGCGTCACGCCCGCACCCCGGCCCCCGGCGTCCTCGCCCGACCCCACCACCTCCACCACCGGGGCCGCCGACGCGCTCCCCACCGGCGTCCCGGGCGCCCCGACCGTGCTGGCCGACGCGCTGCCGCTGCCGTGGAGCCTGGTGCCGCTGCCCGACGACGCCGGCTGGCTGGTGTCGCTGCGCGACGACGCGACCGTGCGGCACGTGGCCCGCGACGGGGCGCAGACGCCGGTGACGACCACGTCCGCCGACGGCCGCGTCCCGGGCACCGACCCCTCGGGCGAGGGCGGGCTGCTGGGTCTCGCCGTCCTCGAGCAGGCCGACCGCACCTGGGTCTACGCCTACCAGACCGTGACCGGCCCGGACGGCCGCGCGAACCAGGTGGTGCGGATGCCGCTGACCGGGGACCCGGGCACGTACGCGCTCGGCGCCCCGGAGCCGGTCGTGACCGGCATCCCCGCCGCCCGCATCCACAACGGCGGGCGGCTCGCGTTCGGGCCCGACGACATGCTCTACGTCACCACCGGAGACGCCGGCGAGACCTCGCGGTCGCAGGACCCGGCGAGCCTGGGCGGCAAGATCCTGCGGGTCACGCCGGAGGGTGCGCCCGCGCCCGGCAACCCGACCGCCGGGTCACCGGTGTGGTCGCTCGGGCACCGCAACGTGCAGGGCCTCGGCTGGGACGCGCAGGGGCGGATGTTCGCGAGCGAGTTCGGCCAGAACACCTTCGACGAGCTGAACCTGGTCGAGCCCGGAGCCAACTACGGCTGGCCCGTGGTCGAGGGTGCCGGTGGCGACGCCGCGTTCCGCGACCCGCTGGTGACCTGGGCGACGTCGGACGCCTCGCCGTCCGGCCTGGTCGTCACCGGTGACGCGGTGTACCTCGCCGCGCTGCGCGGCGAGCGGCTGTGGCGGGTGCCGCTGGTCGGCGACGACGCGGTGGTCGGCCCGCCCGAGGCGCTGCTCGCGGGCGAGCAGGGGCGCCTGCGCGACGTCGTGCTCGACGACGGCCCGGACGGCCCGGCGCTGCTGGTGCTGACGAACACCGGCGAGGGCGACCGGGTGCTGCGGCTCCCGCTGGGCTGACGGTCGGGCGAGCGGCGGGTCAGCCCGCGAGCCGGCGGCGGGCGGTGGCCTGGGCGGGCACGAGGGGCGCCGCGACCGGCTTCTTCGGCGCGCAGGACCGGTCCATCTCGGTGACCAGCTCGGTGACCGGCATCGCCTTCGCGAACAGCCAGCCCTGCACGAACTGCGCACCGAGGCCTCGCACAAGGGCCTCCTGCTGCGGCGTCGAGACGCCCTCGAAGACCACGTCGAGGCCGAGACCGACGGCGAGCTGGACGATGGTGCGCCCGATCGCCAGCGTCCGGGGCTCGTGCAGGTGCCGCGTCAGCGACATGTCCGCCTTGAGCATCTTCACCGGCAGCCGGCTGAGGTAGCCGAGCGAGGAGTAGCCGGAGCCGAAGTCGTCCAGCGCGATCGGGACGCCCTGCTCCGCGAGGTGCGTGATGGCCACGACCGCCGGGTCGTCCGGGCGGACGAAGACCGACTCGGTCACCTCGACGACGAGCTGCTCCGGCGGGACGCCGCGCTCGGCCAGCGCGGCCATCACGCGGTCGACGTAGCCGGGCTCGCGCAGCTGGATCGTCGACACGTTGACGGCGACGCGCACGCCGCGGGCCACGCCGCCGCACTCGGACATCAGCCGCAGCGCGCGGTGCAGGATCTGGTCGCCGAGGTCGCCGATCAGGCCGGCCTCCTCGGCCACCTCGATGAACTCCTGCGGGTTGACCTGCCCCAGCACGGGGTCGTCCCAGCGGGCCAGCGCCTCGACGCCGACCAGGTAGCCCGTCCCGACGTCGTAGATCGGCTGGAAGTGCACGTCGACGCCCTCGGCGGCGACGACCTCGCGCAGCCGCCGCTCGACCAGCTGGCGGCGGCGGGCGCGGGCGGCGAGGGGCTCGCCGAACACGACGACGCGGCCCCGTCCGTCCAGCTTGGCCTGGCGCATCGCCTGCGCGGACGCCGCCATGCTGGCCTGCGCCTGGCGTCCGGTGGAGCCGCCGTCGACGCGCAGCCGGTCGACGCCGATGCTGACCGACACGCTGACGCGGCCGGTGGCGGTGACCTCGTCGAGCAGGCGGGCGCCGATCAGCCGGACGAGGTCGTCGGCCAGCTCGCGCGCCTCCTCCTGCGTCCCCGGCACGATCACGGCGAACTCGTCGCCGCCGAGCCGGAAGGCGTCCGCGCCGGCGGGGGTGACCCGCTTGCGCACGGTGGTCGCGACGACCTGGAGCACGCGGTCGCCGGTGGAGTGGCCGAGCAGGTCGTTGACGTCCTTGAAGCCGTCCAGGTCGAGGGTGAGGAACCAGAACGGGTCGCGCGGGCGGGACGCGAGCCGGTCGAGCCGCTCGGCGAGCGCGCGCCGGTTCGGCAGGCCGGTGAGGGGGTCCTGGCCCGCGATGTCGGCGAGCCGCTCCTGCAGCCGGCGGGTCTGCACGGCGCGCACCAGCTCGCGCACGCACAGCGAGGCGACGAAGACCAGCGCCAGCGCCTTGCTGACCAGGTCGAGCGGCTCGTGGCCGTCGAAGGTGAGGATCGCGGCGGCGAGCAGCGTCGAGCAGGCCGCGGCCACGAGCACCTGCCGGCGGGTCTCGCGCGCCGGCTGCCGGGGCACCGACGTCTCCTCCGGGCGGCTGCGGACGGTCAGCAGCCCGAGCACGACCAGCGGCCAGACCAGGGCACCGGCCAGGGCGCTCTCCCAGGGCCAGGGCCCACCGGACAGGACGGTGGAGATGGCGTACGAGTCGGACGCGGTGTAGATGGCCATCCCGAGCGTGACCAGGCCGAGCCCGCGGTCGGACTCGCGCACCGCGGTGACCGCCAGCACCGAGGTGACGACCAGCTCGAGCACGAGCAGCGCGAGGGTCTCGAGGTCCTCCGGCACGCGGACCGCGTCGAGCAGCAGCGCGCGCCACAGCACCAGGCCCGCGGCGCTGCCCACCATCACGCCCTCGAGGGCGAGCCGCAGGGCGTGCCCGACCTCGTTGTTGCGACGAGGCACCAGCACGGCGCCCAGCACGGCGGGGACGGCGGCGACGCCGGACAGCACGTCGCCCTCGGTCGGGTAGCCGGGGTAGACGCCGCGGGACTGCCAGGCCGCGAGCAGCTGGCCGGCGCCGAACACCACGGCCGCGGTGCCGAGCAGCAGGCGGAAGCCGGTCAGGCGCAGCCCGGCGCTGGTGACGGCTCGTGCGAGCAGCAGCAGGCCGCCGACGACCGCGGTGGTGCCGGCGAGGGTGAGCGCGAGCGGCAGCGCCGCCCCGGGGTCGGTGCGGCCCAGCGGGAGCAGCTGGAGCGCGAGGAGCACCGGCACGACGACGAGCGCGACGGCACCTGCACGTCGCGCCGCCGGGCGGGCCGGGGCGATCACCATGACCAGACCATCGGCACCAGAGGTTTCCGACTTGCTGCGCCCGACGGGTGACCGTGGTCACCCGGTCGGGCGCGGGATCTCACCCCGCGAGCCGCTCCAGCACCATCTCGCGCACCCGGGCGGCGTCGGCCTGACCACGCATCTGCTGCATGACCGCCCCGATCAGCGCACCGGCCGCCGCGTGCTTGCCCGCGCGGATCTTGTCCGCGACGTCCGGGTTCGCAGCGATCGCGGCGTCGACGGCCTCGCCGAGGGCGCCCTCGTCGCTGACGACCTCGAGACCGCGCGCGGTGGCGACCTGCTCGGGCGAGCCCTCACCCGCCAGCACGCCGTCGAGCACCTGGCGCGCGAGCGAGTCGTTCAGCCGCCCGGAGGCGACGAGCCCGGCGAGCTCGGCCACCTGCGCCGGGGTGACGGCCAGGTCGGCCAGGTCGGTGCCGCCGGCGTTGGCGCGGCGCGCGAGGTCGCCCATCCACCACTTGCGGGCCGCGGCGGGCGTGGCGCCGGCCGCGACCGTCGCCTCGATCAGGTCGCCGGCGCCCGCGTTGACGACGTCGCGCAGCTCGAGCTCGGTCAGACCCCAGTCGGACGTCCAGCGCGCCCGCCGCGCCGACGGCGTCTCGGGCAGCGTGGCCCGCAGCTGCTCGACCCAGTCGGCGGTGCACTCGATCGGCACCAGGTCGGGCTCGGGGAAGTACCGGTAGTCCTCGGCCTGCTCCTTGGAGCGGCCGGAGGTGGTGACGCCGGTGTCCTCGTGCCAGTGCCGGGTCTCCTGGACGACGCGCTCGCCGGCGTCGAGCCTGGCCGCGTGGCGGGTCATCTCGTAGCGGACGGCGCGCTCGACGCTGCGCAGCGAGTTGACGTTCTTGGTCTCGGACCGGGTGCCGAGCGGGACGGCGCGCTGCTCGTCGCTCGTGGGCTCGCCCACCCTGGGGCGCAGCGAGACGTTGGCGTCGCAGCGCAGCGACCCCTGCTCCATCCGCACGTCCGAGACGCCGAGCCCGCGCAGGATGTCGCGCAGGGCGCCGACGAAGGCCTTCGCGACCTCGGGGGCGCGGTGCCCCGTCCCCTCGATCGGCTTGGTGACGATCTCGATGAGCGGGATGCCGGCCCGGTTGTAGTCGACCAGCGAGTAGGTGGCGCCGTGGATGCGGCCGGTGGAACCGCCGACGTGCAGCGACTTGCCGGTGTCCTCCTCCATGTGGGCGCGCTCGATCGGCACCCGGAAGGTGAACGCCTCGCCGTGCTCGGACGCCGGGACCTCGATCTCGAGCTCGCCATCGTGGGCGATCGGCTCGTCGTACTGCGAGGTCTGGAAGTTCTTCGGCATGTCCGGGTAGAAGTAGTTCTTCCGCGCGAACCGGCACGTCGGCGCGATCTCGCAGCCGAGCGCCAGACCGATGCGGGCGGCCGACTCGACCGCGGTGCGGTTCAGCGCCGGCAGCGCCCCCGGCAGCGCGAGGCAGACCGGGCAGACCTGGCTGTTCGGTGCGGCGCCGAAGGTGGTGGCGCAGCCGCAGAACATCTTCGACACGGTGCTGAGCTCGACGTGCACCTCGAGCCCCAGCACGGGGTCGTAGCGCTCGACGACGTCGTCGTAGGCGAGGGTCGCCTCGGTCATCGGGTGGCCCCTTCCAGCTCGGGCAGGCGATCGAGCAACGGTGCGCCCCAACGGTTCTCGAGGAGCGTCTCGAGCGCGGCGCCGACGCGGTACAGCCGGTCGTCGGCGCGCTGCGGCGCGAGCACCTGGATGCCGGCGGGCAGGCCGTCCTCGTCGGCGAGTCCGCTCGGCAGGCTCATGCCGGGGACGCCGGCGAGGTTGGCCGGGATGGTGGCGACGTCGTTGAGGTACATCGCCATCGGGTCGTCGAGCTTGTCGCCGAACCGGAACGCCGTGGTCGGCGCGGTGGGCGAGACCAGCACGTCGACCTGCTCGAAGGCCGCCGCGAAGTCGCGCTGCACCAGCGTGCGGACCTTCTGCGCGCTGCCGTAGTAGGCGTCGTAGTAGCCGGACGACAGCGCGTAGGTGCCGAGGATGATGCGGCGCTTCACCTCGTCGCCGAAACCGGCTGCGCGGGTGGCGGACATGACGCGCTCGGCCGTGACGTCGCCGTCGGTGGGCTCGACCCGCAGGCCGTACCGCATGGCGTCGAACTTGGCCAGGTTGCTGGAGGCCTCGCTCGGCAGGATCAGGTAGTACGCGGCGAGCGCGTGCTCGAAGTTCGGGCACGAGACCTCGACGACCTCGGCGCCGGCGCCGGTGAGCAGCTCGACGGCCTCGGAGAACCGGGCGCGGACGCCCGGCTGGTAGCCCTCCCCGCCGAGCTCGCGGACGACGCCGACCCTCGTCCCGGTGAGGTCGCCGGAGGCGCCCTCGCGGGCCGCGCGGACGAGCGCGTCGAGCCCGCCCGTCGCGCCGAGCGGGTCGGTGAGCGAGGTGGAGTCCATCGGGTCGTGCCCGCCGATGACCTCGTGCAGCAGCGCGGCGTCGAGCACCGTGCGCGTGCACGGCCCGGCCTGGTCGAGGCTCGAGGCCAGCGCCACCAGCCCGTACCGGGAGACGCCGCCGTAGGTGGGCTTGACGCCGACGCTGCCGGTGACGGCGGCGGGCTGGCGGATCGAGCCACCCGTGTCGGTGCCGATGGCGAGCGGCGCCTCGAAGGCCGCCACCGCCGCGGCGGACCCGCCGCCCGAGCCGCCGGGGATGCGCTCGGGGTCCCACGGGTTGCGGGTCGGGCCGTAGGCGGAGTGCTCGGTCGAGGAGCCCATCGCGAACTCGTCCATGTTCGTCTTGCCCAGCACGACGAGGCCGGCGTCCTTGAGCCGGGTGACCAGCGTCGCGTCGTACGGCGGCACCCAGCCCTCGAGGATGCGCGAGCCGACGGTGGTCGGCAGGCCCTTGGTGGCGACGACGTCCTTGACGGCGACGGGCACACCCGCGAGCGGACCGACGGTCTCGCCGGCGGCGATCCGCGCGTCGACGGCGCGGGCCGCCTCGAGCGCCTGCTCGGCAGCGACGTGCAGGAACGCGTGGACACCCCGGTCGCGGTCGCCGTCGACGGAGGCGATGCGGTCGAGGTGGGCCGCCGTCACCTGCTCGCTGGTGACCTCGCCGGCGGCGATGGCCGCGCCGAGGTCGGCCGCGCTGCGGCGGGTCAGGTCCGCGCTCACTGCTCCTCCTCCAGGATCCGGGGGACGCGGAAGCGCTCCTGCTCGGCCGCGGGGGCGCCCGCGAGCGCCGCCTCGGCGCCGAGCGACGGACGCACCTGGTCGTCGCGGAAGACGTTGGTGAGCGGCACCGGGTGCGACGTCGCGGGGACGTCGTCGCCGGCGGCCTGCTGCACCTGCGCCACGGCGTCGAGGATCACGTCGAGCTGCCCGGCCAGGCGCCCCAGCTCGTCCTGCGTGAGGTCGATGCGGGCCAGCCTGGCCAGGTGCGCGACCTGGTCGGTGGAGAGGGCGGACATGCGGCTGAGTCTAGGGTTCGACGGGTGAGCGACTCCCCCACGGTTCCGGTCGACGGCGCGGTCCCGCGCGCGAGCGGCGTCGGGTCGTGGCCCTCGCAGCCCGGGGACTCCGCGATCGAGGCGGCGCGCACGGTGCTCGGCGAGCTCGGGCCCGACGACCTGCCGTACCTGCCCGAGCTGCCCGGACGCGGTCCCGGCGCCGACCTGGTGGGCCGCGGCGCGGCGCTGCTGGTGGAGATGCCGGTCGACCTGCAGCCCAGCGGCTGGCGGCTGGTCGACCGTCCGGGCCGCGACCTGGAGCGGGCGACGTCGTTCCTCACCGCCGACCTCGACGCGCTGGCCGAGGCGGCCGACGGGTTCGGCGGCACGCTGAAGGTGCAGGCGTGCGGCCCGTGGACGCTCGCGGCGGGCGTGGCGCTGACCCGCGGCGAGCGCGTCGTGACCGACGCCGGGGCCGCACGGGACCTGGCCGACTCGCTGGCCGAGGGCGTGCTCCAGCACGTGCAGCGGGTGCGGGGGCTGGTGCCGGGGGCGCAGGTGGTCGTGCAGCTCGACGAGCCGTCGCTGCCCGCGGTGCTGTCGGGCCGGCTGCGCACCGTGAGCGGCTTCGGGCGGCTGGACCCGGTGGAGGCGCCCGTCGTCGAGGACGGCCTGCGCCGGGTGCTCGAGGGCGCGCGTCGCGGTGGTGCCGCCTCGACCGTCGTCCACTCGTGCGCCCCCGACGTGCCGGTCGCGCTGCTGCGCGGCGCCGGGGCGGAGGCGATCTCGCTCGACCTGTCGCTGCTCGGGCCGCGCGGCTGGGAGTCGGTCGCCGTCGCCGTCGAGGCCGGTACCCGGCTGTGGGCCGGGCTCGTCCCGACCGGGGGTGACCTGCCGTCCGTCGCCGACCTGGTCGACCGGCTGCGCGTGCCGTGGCGGCGCGTGGGCCTGGAGGCGCGGCTGCTCGCGGACGTCGTCGTCACCCCGGCGTGCGGGTTGGCCGGCTCGACGCCGGACGCCGCGCGGGCGGTCACCGCGCGCGCCGTCGAGGTCGCCCGGGCGCTGCGGGACCTCGTCGAGGAGTAGCAGCCGTTCACGGAGACGTCGGTCGGTCAGCCGGTCCACGTCGCGCACCTGGTGGTCACCCCGCGCACGCAGCTGCGTGCGCGGGGTGACGGCGGGGTGCGCGGGGTGGCCGCCGCGGGCGTCGGTCAGGGAACCCGTCGCGCCGACCGGCTGGTGTCGGCCCCCTCCGGCAGGATGAGCCCGTGACCGACGAGGTGGAGCAGGCCGAGGCCGACGAGCCCGACGAGGCCGCGCGGCAGCGCTGGGAGCAGCTGGCCGAGCAGGTGCGCGAGGCGCAGTTCGCGTACTACGTGCGCGACGCGCCGTCGATGAGCGACGGCGAGTTCGACGCGCTGCTGCGCGAGCTGCAGGGCCTGGAGGACGACTTCCCGTCGCTGCGCACGCCCGACTCCCCCACCCAGCTCGTCGGCGGCACGTTCTCGACCGAGTTCACCACCCACGACCACCTCGAGCGCATGCTCAGCCTCGACAACGCCTTCAGCGAGGACGAGCTGGTCGCCTGGGCGCAGCGGGTCGAGCGCGACGCGGGCGGCGCCGAGGTGCACTACCTCTGCGAGCTCAAGGTCGACGGCCTCGCGGTCAACCTGCTGTACGAGGACGGCCGGCTGACCCGCGGCCTCACCCGCGGCGACGGCCGCACCGGCGAGGACGTCACGCTGAACATCCGCACCATCGAGGGCGTCCCGCTGCAGCTGACGGCCACCGGCGACGTCCCGGTGCCGGCGCGCATCGAGGTGCGGGGCGAGGTGTACCTGCCGGTCGAGGCGTTCGCCGACCTCAACGCGGCGCTCGTCGAGGCCGGCAAGCCGCCGTACGCCAACCCGCGCAACACCGCGGCGGGGTCGCTGCGTCAGAAGGACCCCAAGGTGACCGCGAGCCGCCCGCTGCGCATGGTGGTGCACGGCATCGGCGCGCGCACGGGCTTCGAGCTCGACCGGCAGTCGCAGGCCTACGAGCTGCTGCGGGCGTGGGGGCTGCCGACGTCCGAGCACTTCGTGGTGGTGGACACACTCGACGAGGTCCGCGAGCGCGTCCGGTACGTCGGCGAGCACCGGCACGCCATCGCCGAGCACGAGCTCGACGGCCTGGTGGTCAAGGTCGACGAGGTCGCCGTGCAGCGGCGGCTCGGCAGCACCAGCCGGGCACCCCGGTGGGCGATCGCCTACAAGTACCCGCCCGAGGAGGTCACGACCACCCTGCTCGACATCCAGGTCAACGTCGGCCGGACGGGGCGCGTCACGCCGTTCGCCGTCCTCGACCCGGTGAAGGTGGCCGGGTCCACGGTGGGCATGGCCACGCTGCACAACGCGCAGGAGGTCGTCCGCAAGGGCGTGCTCGTCGGCGACACGGTCGTGGTGCGCAAGGCGGGCGACGTCATCCCCGAGGTGCTCGGTCCGGTGCTCGGGCCGGACGGCGAGCACGCGGAGGGCGCCCGCGCCTTCGTCATGCCCACCGAGTGCCCGGCGTGCGGCACCCCGCTGCGCCCCGAGCGCGAGGGCGACGCCGACATCCGCTGCCCGAACGCGCGCTCGTGCCCGGCCCAGCTGCGCGAGCGGCTGTTCCACGTCGCCTCCCGCGGCGCCTTCGACGTCGAGGCGATGGGCTTCGAGGCCGCGCAGGCCCTGCTGGACGCCGGCGCCGTCACCGACGAGGGCGACCTGTTCGACCTGACGCTCGAGCGCCTGGCGTCCATCCCCGCGTTCACCCGCGCCGCGAAGAAGGGCGAGGAGGGCGTCGACGGACGGGTGCTCTCGGCGAACGGCCACAAGCTCGTGCAGAACCTCGAGGCCGCGAAGACCCAGCCGCTGTGGCGGGTGCTCGTGGCGCTGTCGATCCGGCACGTCGGCCCGACCGCGGCCCGCGCGCTCGCCCAGCACTTCGGCGACCTCGAGAAGATCCGCACCGCCGAGCAGGCGGAGCTGGCCGCCGTCGAGGGCGTCGGGCCGCGCATCGCCGAGGCCGTCGTCGAGTGGTTCGCCGTCGACTGGCACGCCGACATCGTCCGCAAGTGGGCCGAGGCCGGTGTGCGCACCGCCGACGAGCGCGACGAGTCGGTGCCGCGCACGCTCGAGGGGGTCACGGTCGTGGTCACCGGGTCGCTCACCGGCTTCAGCCGCGACGAGGCCAAGGAGGCGATCCTGGCCCGCGGCGGCAAGGCGTCCGGCAGCGTGTCGAAGAAGACCGGGTTCGTCGTGGTGGGCGACTCCCCCGGCACCAAGGCCGACAAGGCCGAGCAGCTCGGTGTCCCCGTGCTCGACGAGGACGGCTTCCGCGCGCTGCTCGAGGGCGGTCCCGAGGCGGTCGGCGCCACCCACGACGACGCCGGCTGACCCTCAAGGACGCCACCCGGACGGCCGAAGGAAGGGGAGCGGCCGGTCCCGGTCGTGACGCCGCACGCCCGGAGGGCCGATGTCGACCGCGACAGCCGACGAGCTGGTGGCGGCCAACCACGCCCGGAACCGCCCGCAGCCGCCGGACCCCGTCGGGTTCTGGCTCACCATCTGGGGCGCTCCGGCGGTCGGCGCCGCCCTCGTGGCCTGGCAGCTCGCGGCCGGCGCCCTCCCGACGCCCGAGGACATCTCCGGCACGACCTGGCTCGCGCTCGGGGTCGCCGTCGTGCTGATCCTCGGCGGTGAGCTGCTGCCCGTGCTCGGTGTGAGGTTCAAGGACCCCACCGGCGTCTCCTGGTCGACCCCGTTCGCGTTCGCCGTCCTGCTGGCCTTCGGGGCGCTGCCCGCCGTCCTGCTGCTCGCCTCCGCCACCCTGCTGTCCGGTGCGATCGACCGGCACGCCCCGTTCCGGCTCGCCTTCAACGCCGGCCAGTACGCCCTGTCGCTGTTCGCCGCCGCGGGCGTCATGCACCTGGCCGGCGTGCACGCCTCGCTCGCCGAGCCCTGGTACCCCTCGTCGCTGCGGGACGTGCTGCTGTGCCTCCTGGCCGGTGTCGCCTACTTCGTCGTCAACGAGGTCGTCGTCAGCTACGTCGTCGGCCAGATGGTCGACACCTCGTTCTGGGAGGAGTTCCGCTCCACCCTGAAGTTCGAGATCTCGGTGAACGGCGCGCAGCTCGCGATGGGCCCGATGGTCGCCGCGATGCTCGCGGTCTCCCCCCTGATGACGGTCCTGGCGGTCATCCCGGTCGCCGCGATCCACCTGTCCGCCGCCGGCCAGATGGAGAGCGCCTGGGCCGCCGAGCACGACGACCTCACCTCGCTCGCGAACCGGTCGAAGTTCAACGCCACCACCCGCAAGGCGCTGCGCGCCCTGGCCGAGTCGGCCGACCCCACCCGCGGGCTGGCGGTGCTGCTGCTCGACCTCGACCGGTTCAAGGAGGTCAACGACGTCCTCGGCCACGCGACCGGCGACCTCGTGCTGCAGGAGGTCGCGACCCGGCTCAGCGACGCCCTCCCGGACGCCGAGCTGATCGCCCGGCTCGGCGGCGACGAGTTCACCGTCCTGCTCGAGGCCCCCGACGCCGCGACCGCCCTGGAGGCCGGTAACCGCATCGTCGAGCACCTGCGCCGCCCGTACACCCACGACGGCGGCCACCTCATCGACATCGACGCCAGCGTCGGCATCGCCCTGGCACCCACCCACGGTCGCGACCTCGAGACGCTGCTGTCCCGCGCCGACGTCGCGATGTACCACGCCAAGCGCGAGCAGCTCGGCTGCTTCGTCTACGACTCCAGCTCGACCGCCGGGTCGGTCACCCGGCTCGGCATCCTCGGCTCGCTGCGGCGCGCGCTCGAGCTGCAGGAGCTGTACCTGCACTACCAGCCGAAGATCGACGTCACCCGACGCCGCCTGGTCGGCGTCGAGGCCCTCGTGCGCTGGCGCCACCCGTCCGGCGTCGACGTGCCCCCGGACGAGTTCATCCCCGCGGCGGAGCAGTCGGGGCTGATGCCGCAGGTGACCGACGCCGTCCTGGAGATGGCGCTCACCCAGTGCGGCGAGTGGGGCCGGCACGGCCTGCAGATCCCCGTCGCCGTCAACGTCTCGCTGCGCGACCTGCTCGAGCCCGACTTCGTCGCCGAGGTGTCGACCAAGCTGCGCCGCCACCGCATCCCCGCCGCGCTGCTGACCCTCGAGGTCACCGAGCGCGTGCTCGCGAACGACCTCGACCAGGTGCGCGTCGCGATGGCGCAGCTCACCGCGCTCGGCGTCGGCCTGTCGATGGACGACTTCGGCACCGGCTGGTCGTCGCTGCTCATGCTGCGCGACCTGCCGGTCACCGAGGTCAAGCTCGACCGCTCCTTCGTCAGCCGCGCCACCGACTCCGAGATGGACGAGGCCATCGTCGCCAAGGTGGCCGAGCTCGCCCACGCGCTGCGGCTCACCGTCGTCGCCGAGGGCGTCGAGACCGGTGAGGTGCTCGACCGGCTCGGCGTGCTCGGCTGCGACCAGGCCCAGGGCTGGCACGTCGCCCGCCCGATGGCGGCCGACGCCGTGGTCGAGTGGTGCGCCGGCCTCGAGGACCCGCTGCACCCGCTGCGGCTGCCCCGGCAGAAGGTGCAGCCGGTCGCCGGCTCCTAGCGCGTCGTCGCGGTGAGCGTCCCGCTGCCGACCACGCGGTCGTCGTCGTAGAGCACCAGGGTCTGCCCCGGGCTCACCCCCGTCAGCGCGCCGTCGACGTCGACCCGCAGCGCCCCCTCGCCGGCGGCCACGACGGTGCACGGCACCGGCGTGCCGTGCGCGCGCACCTGCGCAGCCAGCACCGCGCCCGGTGCGGGCACCTCCCCCAGCCACACCACGGCCTCGGACGCCTCGACCTCGCGCACCGCCAGCTCGGACGCCGCGCCGACCGTCACCGTGTTGCGGACGACGGACACCTCGAGCACGTAGCGCGGACGCCCGTCCGGCGCCGGCGTGCCGAGCCGCAACCCGCGCCGCTGCCCCACCGTGTACCCCTGCGCGCCGTCGTGCGTCCCGACCTCGCGCCCGTCGGTGTCGACCACCGGACCCGGCTGGCGCGGCAGGTGCCGGTCGAGGAAGCCGCGCGTGTCACCGTCCGGGATGAAGCAGATGTCGTGGCTGTCGGGCTTGGCGGCGACGAACAGCCCTCTCGCGCGGGCCTCCTCGCGCACCGCCTGCTTCGACGGCGCGTCGCCCAACGGGAACAGCGCGCGCCGCAGCCGGTGCGGCGGCAGCACCGCGAGGACGTAGGACTGGTCCTTGGCGGAGTCGGCGGCGCGGTGCAGGGTCGGCGGGACGCCGGGCACCACCCGCGCGTAGTGGCCGGTCGCGACGGCGTCGAAGCCGAGGGCGACCGCCTTGTCGAGCAGCGCGGAGAACTTGATCCGCTCGTTGCAGCGCACGCACGGGTTCGGGGTGCGTCCGGCCGCGTACTCGGCGACGAAGTCGTCGACCACCCGCTCGGCGAAGTCCTCGGCGAGATCCCAGACGTAGAACGGGATCCCGAGCACGTCGGCCGCGCGGCGCGCGTCACCGGCGTCCTCGATCGTGCAGCAGCCGCGCGCGCCGGTGCGGCCGGTCGCGGGGTTGCGCGCGAGCGCCATGTGGACGCCGACGACGTCGTGCCCGGCATCGACCGCCCTCGCCGCGGCGACCGCGGAGTCGACGCCGCCGCTCATCGCAGCGAGCACCTTCACCGCGCGCGACCCGCCAGCCCGGCGCTGCGCGCGCGCTCGACGACGGGACCGATCTCCTCGACCAGGGTCTTCACGTCGACGTCGGTGGAGGTGCGGCCGAGGCTGAACCGCAGCCCGCCGCGCACGTGGTCGTCCGGCACGTCCATCGCGAGCAGCACGTGGCTCGGTTGCGGCACCCCGGCCTGGCAGGCCGAGCCCGTGGAGCACTCGATGCCGCGGGCGTCGAGCAGGTAGAGCAGAGAGTCGCCCTGGCAGCCGGGGAAGGTCAGGTAGGCGTTGCCGGGCAGCCGTCCGGCACCGAGGGGTGCGCCGCGCAGCACGGCGTCGGGCACGGCCTCGAGGACGCCGGCGACGAGCCGGTCGCGCAGGGTCGACACCCGCTCCGCCTCGGCGGCGAGGTCGGCCACCGCCTCCTCGACCGCCACCGACAGCGCGGCGACCGCCGGGGTGTCGAGCGTGCCCGACCGGATGCCGCGCTCCTGGCCGCCGCCGTGCAGCACCGGGGTGACCTCGAGGCCGGCGCGGACGACGAGCGCACCCGCACCCACCGGGCCGCCGAGCTTGTGGCCGGACAGCGTGAGCGCGTCGACGCCGCTCGCGGCGACGTCGACCGGCAGGTGCCCGACGGCCTGCACGGCGTCGGTGTGCACGGGGACGCCGTGCGGTGCGCACGCGGCCACGACGTCGTCGACCGTCTGGATCGTGCCGACCTCGTTGTTCGCCCACATCACCGAGACCAGCGCGACCGAGCCGGGGTCGCGCTCGACCTCGGCCCGCAGCACCTCGGTGTCGAGCAGGCCCTGCCCGTCGACCGGGATCCAGACCAGCTCGGCGTCCTCGTGCTCGTGCAGCCAGACGGCGGGGTCGACGACCGCGTGGTGCTCGACGGCGCTCAGCAGCACGCGGCGGCGGCGCGGGTCCTGCGCGCGGCGCGCCCAGTACAGGCCCTTGACCGCGAGGTTGTCGGCCTCGGTGCCGCCCGCGGTGAGGACGACCTCGTTGGGGGCGGCGCCGATCGCGGCGGCGATGCGCTCGCGCGACTCCTCGACCACGCGGCGCGCACGGCGTCCCGAGGTGTGCAGCGACGAGGGGTTGCCCCCTGCCGCCAGCTCCTCGGTGAGGACCTGCACCGCGCGCGGGTGCGGCGGGGTGGTCGCCGCGTGGTCGAGGTACGTCACGACCAGAGTCTAGGTCGGGCTCAGCCCTTCGACTTCTCGACCGCCTCGGTGGCCTGCGGCAGCACCGAGAACAGGTCGCCGACGACGCCGAAGTCGACGAGCTCGAAGATCGGCGCCTCCTCGTCCTTGTTCACCGCGACGATGGTCTTGGACGTCTGCATGCCGGCCCGGTGCTGGATCGCACCGGAGATGCCCGCGGCGACGTACAGCTGCGGCGAGACCTGCTTGCCGGTCTGGCCGACCTGGTTGGCGTGCGGGTACCAGCCGGCGTCGACGGCCGCGCGGGAGGCGCCGACGGCGGCGCCGAGCGAGTCGGCGAACGCCTCGACCGGGCCGAAGTCGCCGCCGGTGCCGCGACCGCCGGAGACCACGATGGCGGCCTCGTTGAGGTCGGGGCGACCGGTGCGCTCGCGCGGCTTGCGGTCGGTGATCTCGGCCTGGGTGGCGGCCTCGGACAGCGAGACCTGCACGGCCTCGGTGCTGGGCGAGCTGTTGACGGCCTCGGGCGTGGCCGAGTTCGGCTTCACCGTGATGATCGGCGTGCCGGTCGTGACCTTGGCCTGGACGGTGTACGAGCCGGCGAAGACCGACTGCGTGGTGACCGGGCCGCCGTCGCCGGCCTGCACGTCGACGGCGTCGGTGATCAGGCCCGAGGAGGTCTTGATCGACAGCCGGGCGGCGATCTCCTTGCCCTCGCTGTTCGAGGGGATCAGCACCGCGGCCGGCGAGGTCTGCTGCACCAGCTGGGCGAGCACCTCCGCCTTCGGGGCGACCAGGTACTTCGTGACCTGCTCGTCGTCGACGGTGTAGACCTTCTCGGCGCCGAACTCGGCCAGCGCGGCGGCCGCCTGGTCGGCGCCGGAGCCGATGAACACGGCGGACGGCTCGCCGAGGCGGCGGGCGATGGTCAGCAGCTCGGACGTGGTCTTGCGGACGGCGCCGTCGACGTGGTCGACGAGGACGAGGACCTCAGCCATGGATCTGGATCTCCTTCTCGCTCAGGCGCTCAGACGAACTTCTTGGACACGAGGAACTCGGCGAGCTGGGCTCCGCCGTTGCCCTCGTCGGCGACGACCTTGCCGGCCTCGCGCGGGGGGCGTGCCGCGAACGACTCGACGGTGGTCCAGGCCGCGGCCTGGCCGACCTCGCCGGCGTCGACGCCGAGGTCGGCGAGCGACCACGTCTCGAGCGGCTTCTTCTTGGCCGCCATGATCCCCTTGAACGAGGGGTAGCGCGGCTCGTTGATCTGGTCGGTGACGCTCACCAGCGCGGGCAGCGTCGCCGTGATCGTCTCGGTCGACGCGTCGCCGTCGCGGCGGATGGTGACCGCGCCGCCGTCGACACCGAGCTCGGACGCGAACGTCACCTGCGGCAGGCCCAGCCGCTCGGCGACCATCGCGGGCACGACGCTCATGGTGCCGTCGGTCGAGGCCATGCCGGTGAGGACGAGGTCGGCGCCGCCGATCTTCTCGATCGCCTTGGCGAGCACCAGCGAGGTGGCGGGGGCGTCGGAGCCGGCGATCGCGTCGTCGAGCACGTGGACGCCGGAACCGGCCCCCATCTGCAGCGCCTTGCGGACGGCGTCGCCGGCCTGCTCGGGCCCCATGGTCAGGGCGACCACCTCGCCCTCGGACGCCTCGACCAGCTTGAGGGCCTCCTCGACGGCGTACTCGTCGAGCTCGGACAGCAGCCCGTCGACGCCCACCCGGTCGGTGGTGTTGTCGGCCTCGAACGTGCGGTCGGCCTGGGCGTCCGGGACGTACTTGACGCAGACGACGATCTTCATGGTCGGACAGAGCCCTCCTGAGTCGGTGTTCTCCCGGGTCAGCCTGCCACCGGGGCGGGGTGGCGCACCTGCCGGGTGAGCGAACGCACACACAGGTTACCGACGGGTAACAGGCTGGCTCCACCTGGACGGGCGTGACGACGGGCACACGCGTGGCCGTCAGTACTGTGCGGGCCGTGCGGCGCGACGAGGTGGGGACGCTCTGCGTCGTCCTGCACTCCCACCTGCCGTGGGTGCTCGGGCACGGCGCCTGGCCGGTCGGCGAGGAGTGGCTGCACCAGGCCTGGACGCGCAGCTGGCTGCCCGTCACCGACGTCCTGCGCCGGATGGCCGACGAGGGCCGGCGCGACCTGCTGACCCTCGGCGTCACGCCGGTGCTGGCCGCCCAGCTCGACCACCCGATCGCGCTGCGCGAGGTGCGCACCTGGACGGCCGGCTGGTCGCTGCGCGCGCAGGAGGCGGCGGCGCGGCGCGAGCCCGCGCTGCGCGCGCTCGCCGCGCGCGAGTTCCGGGCCGCGGCCTGGACCTCGGCGCAGCTCGAGGGCCCGTGGCGCGCGGGCGGCTCACCCGTGCTCGCCGACCTCGCCGGACGCGGGGCCGTCGAGCTGCTCGGCGGGCCGCTCACCCACCCGTTCCTGCCCCTCCTGGACGACGCGCTGGCCGGCCTCGCGCTCGACGCCGGCCTGCAGGACGCCGCCTGGCGGTCCGGACGGGCGCCGGCCGGCATCTGGTCGCCGGAGTGCGGCCACCGGCGCGGCCTGCAGCACGCCTACGCCCGGCTCGGCGTGCGCCACGCGGTCTACGACGAGGCCACCGTGCGGGCGTCCGGCCACGGCGTGCACGCGGGGTTGCGACTGGCGGGCACCACGGTGCGGGCGGTGGGCCGCGACCTCGGGGTCACCGACCTGGTGTGGTCGTCGCGGTCGGGGTACCCGACCGCCCCGGTCTACCGCGACTTCCACGACGTCGACGTCGCCTCGGGGCTGCAGCTGCGCGCCGTCACCGGGACCGGGAGCGAGAAGCGCTGGTACGAGCCTGCTCTCGCCGAGGCGCAGGTGCAGCGCGACGCGAGGTCGTTCGTGGCGGCGGTGCGCGACCGGCTGCTCGCGGTCCGGGCCGCGCGCGGCTCGCCGGGGCTGGTCGTCGTCGCCTGGGACACCGAGCTGTTCGGGCACTGGTGGCACGAGGGGCCCGCCTTCCTCGAGGCCGTGCTCCGGCTGCTGCCCGCGTCCGGTGTGCGGCTGGCGACGCTGGGTCGTGCCCTGGACGACGGGCTCGTCGACGGCGAGGTCGACCTCGCCGACGGGTCGTGGGGGGCCGGCAAGGACTGGTCGGTCTGGGCGGACGGACCGGCGAGACCCCTGGCGGACGAGGGGTTCTGGGTGCAGCGACGGGTGCTCGACGTGCTCGGGGCCGACCCCGACCTGTCGCGCGGGCGGCGCCCGGACCTCGACCAGCTCGTCCGGCAGGCGCTGCTCGCGCTGTCGAGCGACTGGGCGTTCATGGTGACCCGCGACCAGGCGGCCGACTACGCCCGCGAGCGGGCCGCGCGGCACCGCGACGACGTGCACCGGCTCGCGGCCCTCGTCGAGGCGGGCGAGCCGACCGACGCCGAGGTGGCGCGGCAGCGCGCCGCCGACGACCCGTTCCCGTGGCTGGACGCCCGTCCGCTCGCGCGCCGCTGGCTGAGAGGGTGGCGCCCGTGAGGGTGCTGCACGTGACGTGGGAGTACCCGCCGGTGGTCTACGGCGGGCTGGGTGACCTGCTCGCGACGCTCGCGCCGGCGCAGGTGCTGCTGGGGCACCAGGTCGGCGTGCTCGCGCTGGCGCACGACGTCACGACGGGCGCGCCCGTCGACGTCGGCAGCGCCCCCGTCGACGCGGACGGCGTCCGGGTCCTGCGCGTCCCGCTCGCCGGTGCGCCCACCGGCCCGTGGTCGGGTGAGGACCTGCTCGCCGCAGCCGGTGCGCTCGCCGACGCCGCTGCCGGCGTCGCGCGCTCGCTGCCCGCGGCCGAGGGCGACGTGGTCGTGCACTCGCACGACTGGATGACCGCCGACGCCGGCCGCGCGGTGGCCGAGTCGGTGGGCGCGCGCTGGGTGCACGCGGTGCACGCCACCGAGTTCGGACGCCGGCACGGGCGACTCGACGCCGACCTCCCCCGCCGGGTGCACGCCGCAGAACGCGCTGCGGTGCAGGCGTTCACGACGTCCGGCGGGCGCCGCCCCGACGTCGTGCTCGTGCACTCCGAGGCGATGCGCACCGAGGTCGTCGGCGTGCTGGGCGCCGACCCGTCGCGGGTGCGGGTCGTCCCCGCCGCGGTCGACGCGACCCGGTGGGCCGCTCCCCCGGCCGACGTCGAGCGGGCGCGCGGGCTCTGGGCGGCCGACGGCGCCCCGCTCGTGGTCTGCGCCGGGCGGCTGGAGTGGGAGAAGGGCGTGTCGACCGTCCTGCGCGCGCTGCCGGCGCTCGCCCGCCGGCACCCGCGCGTCCGGCTGGTCGTGGCGGGCACCGGGTCGTACGAGCCGGTCCTGCGCTCGCTCGCCGACGAGCTCGCCGTCGGCGACCGGGTGACGTGGACGGGCCGGCTCGCGCACGAGCCGCTGCGGGCGCTGCTCGCCCTCGCGTCGGGGGTGGCGGTGACGAGCCGGTACGAGCCGTTCGGCCTGGTGGCGCGCCAGGCGCAGGCGGCCGGCACGGCCGTGGTCGTCTCGGACGTGGGCGGGCTGGCCGAGGCGGTCGAGCACGACGTCAGCGGCGTGCTGGTCGGGCAGGGCGACGTCGACGACCTGGCAGCGCAGCTGGGTCGGCTGCTGGCCGAGCCGCGCCGCGCGGCGGCGCTCGGCGAGGCGGGTCGCGCCGCCGCCCTCGCCCACGGTCCGGACGCGATGGCGCGCGAGGTGCTCGAGGCCTACGGCACCTGATCGACGACCGCGGCCCTGGCCCGCTCGGCGGCGGCCCGGTGCTTGCGGTCCATGTCGGCGAGGGCGGCCCGGCGGTCGGCGTCGGCCCCCG